>JANPKH010000490.1:0-2954 GCA_031425935.1 Gammaproteobacteria bacterium
CGTTTCTGACGAATTCGCCCTAATGCCAACTGCTGTGACGGCGTACCCGCTAGATGGTCTGCCACAAAACCTAGCGGTAAAAAATAATGTTCATGAGTGTCTCCCCTCACCACATTAACTTCCGTCAGTACGCCAAGTTCATCAATGGGAATGGTATAGAGCAGCGTTACCTCATCGATAGGTTCACCGGCATGGCTAACCCAGGGGCATTTTGGCAAATAAGCTGGCAGTGCTTCTTGCTCAAGAATATGACGCACTGGTAAGTGCATGAGGTCCCCTAGCCCTTGCTTGATAATAAAAGTCCGCAATTCAGGCATACGTTCAACTGGCGCTATGTACCAGCTGGGCATTTGCTTTTCATCAGCTAGCAAAAACCAGAAAAAACCATAAGGTGGTAAGGTCAACACATAATCAAGTTTGGTTATGGGCGGAAACGAGGTTCCGCCAATCATTTCTACGGGAACTTTTCCAGCATAAAGTGAAAGATCCAGCTCACCAGCTTGGGCCGCACGTGACATATTGGCAACGCACAAAACAATTTCAGAAATACCGTCAGGGGACGTGTACTCACGCAAGTACGCCAAAATCCTCCGATTGGCTGATGCCAATATTTTAAGGTTGCCGCGCCCAAACGCTTTTTGTTGCTTGCGCACCGCCAATAAACGCCGCGTCCAATTCAATAATGAATGGGTATCACGCATCTGGGCTTCCACATTTACGGCTTGAAAACCGTACAGCGGATCCATGATGGCAGGCGAAATCAGGCTAGCCGGGTCAGCGCGCGAAAACCCGCCATTGCGGTCGTCTGACCATTGCATGGGTGTACGAACACCGTGACGATCGCCGAGAAAAATATTGTCCCCCATGCCTATTTCATCACCGTAATAAAGTGTGGGCGTGCCCGGCATGGATAACAACAAACTTTCTAACAATTCAATACGCCGACGGTCGCGTTCCACCAGCGGCGCTAATCGACGCCGGATGCCAAGATTAATACGCGCACGCTTATCGGCCGCATAATAATTCCATAAATAATCACGCTCTTGATCAGTTACCATTTCCAACGTTAATTCGTCATGGTTGCGCAAGAAAATTGCCCATTGGCAATTTTGCGGAATCTCCGGCATTTGTCGCAGAATATCAATAATGGGAAAACGATCTTCCTGCGCGATGGCCATATACATTCGTGGCATCAGCGGAAAGTGAAACGCCATATGGCATTCGTCGCCATTGCCAAAATATTGTTGGATATCTTCAGGCCAAAGATTAGCCTCGGCTAATAACATGCGGTCAGGATAATTAGCTTCGAGATCAGCGCGAATTTGTTTAAGCACAGCATGAGTTTCTGGCAAATTTTCGTTGCTAGTTCCTTCGCGCTCAACCAGATAAGGGATTGCATCCAACCGCAACCCATCAACGCCTATATCAAACCAAAAGTGCATGATGCTTAAAATTTCTTTTAACACGTCCGGATTATCGAAATTTAAATCCGGCTGATTGCTATAAAAGCGATGCCAGAAATATTGGCCAGCGACAGGGTCCCAAGTCCAGTTGGAATTTTCTGTATCAGAAAAAATAATACGCGTGCCTTCATATTTTTGATTGGTGTCAGACCACACATAAAAATCCCTGGCCTTCGAGCCCTTTTTGGCAAGCCGCGATTTCTGAAACCAGGGATGTTGATCAGACGTATGGTTAATCACCATCTCGGTGATAATTCGTAAGCCGCGCTTGTGGGCCTCGTGAATAAAACGGCGTGCATCCGCCATGGTGCCGTATGCAGGATGCACATCGCGATACTCAGCAATATCGTAACCATCATCACGCATGGGCGAAGGATAAAACGGCAGCAACCAAATAGCGTTTACGCCCAGTTCGGCAATGTAATCCAGTTTGTTAATTAACCCCGCAAAATCACCCACACCGTCATTGTTCGAATCAAAATAAGATTTAACGTGAACCTGATAAATCACAGCGTCTTTGTACCAAGCAGGGTCTTTAAGAAAAGCATCCTTAATAAAAGCATCTTTGAGTACTTTATCCTTAAGCACAGTTTCCGCGAGCAAGACATCATTTTTCTTGGCCATAAAAATGCCTTTTTCCTTTAGGTTAATTTGGATATGAATATTGGTAATGGCAGAAGCTTTCAGACAATTAGCCGTCGGGCTGTCGAAAAATAACGTAAAGAGAGAAATAGGACTGTGCGCCATTCAACATAGCGATATAGATTACTGGCACGAAACACATTACTATTGGGCCTGAATATTCTTAATTAACTAATAACATATGAATATTCATTCCGACCTTTCATATCACACATTCTAAAAATTTAATTAAAGGAAATTTTTTTATGATAAAGATATCTATAATCATCTGCGCTGGTTTATTGCTCACTGCTTCTGGCTTTGCCTATTCCGAAAATTCTGCCAAGACTTTTTATGTGGGAGCAGGTTTTAATAAAATCGAGTTAGCTAATGAAACTAATCCCGATGGCCCCTTTACCAGCTCTAAAAATTATTTGCTTAACGCAGGTTATAATTTTACAAGTAACTATGCCGTTGAAGTTCAATACTCAGATTCATATGACAAAGGATCTGTTAACTATAAGGTGGGGAACTTCACTACCTCGCCACCTACCACCTATCAACTAACCGCCGAATCGTCTTTGCAAACATCTGCTATCTATGGCGTATACCGCTCCAGCAATAATCTCTTTTTAAAAGCAAAAGCTGGCTATATAAATACCAAAATGACCTTAACCAATAATCATCCTACTTACCCATTTAATTTTTCTGACTCTAAGTCAGATTGGGCCGCCGGCTTGGGAGCTGGTTACAAATTTGGTCGGTCAAGTATAGAGTTGGAGTACACAACAACAGCGGATGACATTAATATTGACTTCACGACATTAATTTACAACTATACGTTTTAAATGGAAAATAAACTGAAGGCTT
>JANPKH010000491.1:0-7335 GCA_031425935.1 Gammaproteobacteria bacterium
ATTGTCGGTAGAAGCGCTACTGTTTGCATAAAAAACGACCAAAATCGTAAATTCAATGGTTATATTAAATCGTTCACCTTTGGCGAAATAAAGGCTGATAGTGTTCGTCAATATCGAATGGTTATGGTTCCCTGGTTGTGGTTTTCAACACAGACCAATGATCACAGGATTTTCCAGGAAAAGAATACTAAAGAAATCGTAACCCAGATTTTCAGCGATCTCGGTTTTGCCGATTTTGATTTCCGCGCAGCGGGTGGTAAAAAAAGGGAATATTGTGTACAGCACAATGAAAGTGATTTTAACTTTATATCGCGTTTATTAGCAGAAGATGGCATTGCTTATTTTTTTGAGCATGACGATAAAAAGCATAAATTAATATTAGTTGATCAACAAAATGCCTATGCTGAAGTTGCTGAAACTAACCTTGAATACTCTAAAGGCAGTACACCCAACTCGCAAATTACGGGCTGGGAACATGTTTATTTGTTTAAAAAAGGAAAATGGTCTTTAAATGATTACAACTTTAAAGAGCCTAAAAAGGATTTAAAAGTTAGCACCAAAACGAAAAGTCAATACGCCAAAAATGATGCTTATGAGCACTATGAATATCCCGGTTTTTATGACACAACTATTGGCAGCGATCTCGTAAAAATTCGCTTGGATGCTGAAGAAACGAATCGAAATTCTATTAAAGGTACCAGTGATTGCAGCAGCTTTTTTGCGGGTGGCAAAGTCAAAGTTGCCAAACATGCGGTAAGCTCGGAAAAGGGCAGTTACGTTCTTGTTAGCGTGACGCACAAAGCATCAGATTCTAGTTATTTCCCTGGGCAAGAAGCTGAGTCAGGCTATACCAATGAATTTATTTGTATTCCTGCTGACGTACATTTCCGCCCGCAATCTGAACATTTAAAGCCGGTCATGAAAGGTCCTCAATCTGCACTAGTAGTTGGCCCTGCAGGTGAAGAAATTTATATTGATGAATTTGGCCGCATAAAAGTCCAGTTTATTTGGGATCGCGAAGGCAAAAAAGACGAGCATAGCTCCTGCTTTTTACGTGTAGTGCAAACCTGGGCAGGCAATCAATGGGGCACCTCATTTATCCCCAGAATTGGCCATGAAGTTATTGTCAATTTTCTAGACGGTGATCCTGATCGGCCGCTGGTGACCGGCTCTGTTTACAATGGCTGGAACAAGCCAACCTATCCATCAAAAACGCAAAGTGGCATTAAAACCCGCTCAACGAAAGATGGTACGCCAGAAAATTACAACGAGTTGCGCTTTGAAGACAAAAAAGGCGACGAACAAATTTATGTTCACGCTGAAAAAAACTACGATACCCGTGTAGAGCACGATCAAACCTTAACGGTTGATAACGACCGCACTAAAACGGTTAAGCACGATGAAAATTCAACGATCAGTAATGATCGTAATAAAACCGTTAGTAACAATCAAACAGAAACTATCGGAAAAAATAAAACCATTGATGTAGGAGATAATCATTCCGAAACCATTGGCAAAAATATGACGCTCAGTGTTGGGAAAAACATTTCCATTGATATTGCAGAAAATCATACTGAAACGGTTGGCAAGAACATGACTATTTCAGTAGATAAAGATTTGAGTGAGACTGTACAGGGTAAATATACTGAAAGTGTTACGAAGGAATATGCATTAAAAGCTAAAACAATCACCATGCAGGCAGATGACCAAATTACCTTGAAAACCGGTTCTGCGTCGATAGTGATGAAAAAGAATGGCGATATCACTATTTCAGGTGCCAATATTAATATTAAGGGTTCCGGAAATGTTGTTATCAAAGGTAGCAAAATTACTCAGAATTAATGGTAAATGATAAATAAATCGGTCGTTCAAAATTCACAAGGAAGTGAGAGCTTACTTGACACTATTTCTCTTGATTTGGCTCCGGGAGAAATTATTTTGGGCAGTCTCGTAGCTATTGACGCCGGTGGTAACCCACAAGTTAGTTTTCCACAAATCACTAATGTTCAGTCATTAGCCGCTATTTCTATGGTTGCAGTTTCTCATCAACATATTGGACGACGAGTTGCTTTGCTATTCGCTAATGGCGATCTCCGTAAGCCGGTGATAATAGGTCTTATTCATAGCCCTTTATTCGATTTGCTTGAAAACTTTTCAATTTTACAAAATAGTGAAGCAGCTTCAACTGCAGACGAACTCGACACAGATCCTTTTGATGGTCATAAATTAATTACATCCGAACCGTCTGCGCAAATTGAAACGGTTCGTGTTGATGGTAAAAGAATTATTATTGAAGGACAGGAAGAAATTGTTTTAACCTGTGGCGATTCAAGTATTACTCTTACTAAAGCGGGAAAAATTCTTATCCGCGGCAAATATCTCGTGAGTCGCTCCAGTGGTGTTAATCGTATTTTGGGTGGGTCCGTTCAAGTTAATTAGAAAAATATTTTTCAGCCTCGAATTTTAAATCTCAACTTATTATTCATCATCATTGCGTGAGTCAGTGCAAAAAAGTACTGAAAAATAGTAAATGGAAATAGTAAAAAGAAAAAATTGAAAAAATAAGTTGATTACGCTCTCGGGATCTTATCTGGATGTTGCAACTCAAAAATAATACACCATTCGCTGCAGCTTTTACCCTGTTTCCCAATGAGCAAGGTGTAGATACGCTTTACACAATGGTTAAAGCAACCTTTAAAATTGGCCAACAGTGGACTCTCGTTGAGCAACAGCCAGAACCACAAAAAGAAGATGTTTTTTGGGGTGAACCAGGGCAATCCAGCTTACATTTTGCTTCGGATTTTCATACCGGTAAAGCATCAACAGATGTCCTGATGACAGGCTCTGCCTGCGCTCCTGAGAAACAATCAGTGCGGCAGATGGATGTGAGCTTAAGTGTTGGCGGTGTCAGTAAAAAAATACGCGTGTTTGGTGATCGGCAGTGGAACCAAGGGCTAATCACATCACCTCAGCCTTTTACAGTCATGCCGTTGGTTTATGAGCGAGCCTTCGGTGGTGTCGATATTATAGAAGGGCAGGTACGTGCTGGTGAAATGCGCAATCCAGTAGGCGTCGGATTTGCGGGCAAAAAATCACAAAGCGAAATGAACGGAATTGCTTTACCAAATTTAGAGTGCCCGAATCAGCTCATTCAATATCATGATGATCTGCCAGTGCCCGCGGGCTTTGGCCCAATCGCGCCTCATTGGCAGCCCAGAGCTGCTTTAGCGGGTACTTATGATGAGCTCTGGCAAACAACGAGGGCTCCTTATTTGCCTGAAGATTATCATCCACGGTTTATGAATGTCGCTCACCCGGATTTAATTTGCGCAAATTTTTTAAAGGGAGGCGAACCGGTAAGAATTACCGGTATGCATCCACTCGGCGAATTGAATTTTAATTTACCCATATTGAAATTACGTAACAAAATCTTGATGGAAGGCAGCGAAATTTCGTTTGATTTTACGTTGGAAACAGTGTTGTTGGACCCTAACCAATTACAGTTATCCATGGTGTGGCGCTCGGCATTTGAGTGCGATAAAAAGGCACTCAAAGTTAAGCAAGTCACTGTCAGCATGACGCGTTAAATCTAATTGCCAGTACCTAAGCAATAACAAAATCACAGCAGGAGTATTTATGGGCCAAACAACATTTGCTAATACCCGAGGCATTGCCCACAAGGGCAGTGGTGGCATGAGCATGGTATTTCCCGATGTGTGTAAAACACCTACTCCCGGCGGGCCCGTACCTATACCTTATCCTAATATTGGCAAAGCGTCTGATACCAGCAAAGGCCCTAAAACAGTGTTAACAGACGGTAAGATGCCGATGGTTAAAGAAGCGCAATATTCTAGAAGCTCCGGCGATGAAGCTGGCACTGCAAAGGGCTTAATAAGCAGTGATCAAATGGGCGTATGTGAATTTATGATGTACTCCTTCGACGTAAAATTTGAAGACAAAAATGTGTGTCGTTTAGGAGACCCTTTATTTCATAACAAAAAAAATATCATGGGCTAAATGGGCGGTTAATAAATGCAAGCAATGCAGGTTAAATTTTATTTTTATTTACTGCCACTCTCAGTAGGAATTGTGTGAAAGCCTATCGTGAAATTTATGAGCAATTATCGGGAGACGCTTCTTTTTTGTGGCTGTTGCGCACTAATGCCGTAAATCAACCCAATTTCAGAAGTAATGATTTATTGATATTGGACAGGCGAGTAGATACGCGGCTCGATGGCCTAATGGCTGCGCCAGAAGAGTCTTGGGAGTTGTGTGCAGCCGCAATGGAAACGCAGCAAGCAGGCGAGATTTTCGCTGCGGCAGTCCTCGCCTTTCGCAGCCTCGATGTCAGTAAAATTCAATGTGTCATTGAAGCGGGTTTAACTTCACCGCAAGGCTTTCAGGGATTGGTCTCGGCATTAGGTTGGTTGCCGGGGCGTTTATGTCATTCCTGGATTAAAAAATTCCTCACCAGTAAAGATCTCAACCATAAGTACCTTGCAGTGGCAGCATGCAGTGTACGCCGTGAAGATCCGCGTGAATATCTTACAGCTATTTTTCAGCGTGAAGATTGTATTGCCCATGCAAAACTTTATGCGCGCTCATTACGTATCATCGGTGAATTAAAACGCCGCGATCTTTCTGCAGCATTGCCCATCGCCATGCAATCAGAAAATCCCGACGTTTTATTTTGGGCGAGTTGGTCTGCAGTTATGTTGGGCGATAAATCATTTGTAAAAAATCTTCAACCTTTTGTAATAAAAGTAGGTGCTAATCAAGCAAGAGCGATCGAATTGGCCTTTCGTGCTTTACCCGTAGAAGAAGCACGCGAATGGATCAGCGAATTAGCAAAAGATCCTGCACAAATTCGCAATGTCATCCAGGCTACCGCGAATCTGGGTGATCCCCATGCAATTAATTGGCTTATCGCACAAATGCGTGTGCCCGTGTTAACTCGTTTGGCGGGTGAGGCATTTACGACTATTACTGGTATTGATCTTGAAGAGCACCGGCTCGCGCTGGATGAGTTGCCTGATCTCGATGCACTACTCGCGAATGCTGGTCCCAATGAAGACCCGACAGATGCCAACGTAGATATGGATGAAGATGAGCGCCTGCCATTTCCTGATGTGGATAAAGTAGCCGCTGTGTGGCAAAAGTATCAACAACGATTTGTGCTGGGTCAACGTTATTTTATGGGGCAGGTGATAAATGTTGACTATCTAACGTCGATTTATCAGTCCTGTAATCAACGTCATCGCAGAGCCGCTGCGATTGAATTGTCGTTATTGCAACCCGCGCAATTTTTGCTTAATCATATGGCTAAAGGATTTACAGAAGAATGAATCAAGCCAGCAATTCATCAAATGGTAAACCAAAAGTTTTTATTGCCGCGACTGGGATGATTACTCCTGTAGGAGCTAATACTGCGATGACGATTGCAGCCGTTAATGCAGGAATTAATCAATATAAGGCATCATCTTTCGTTAATAAGAAAGATAAACCAATGACAACAGCATCTGTACCTGACGATGCATTGCCTCCGCTTCATGAGGATTTAAACAAAATTCAACTAACGGGTCGTGAAAAACGTTTGGTTCGTTTAGCGATGCCTGCGTTAAAAGAAGTTTTTTCTCATTATTCATTAGAACAGCCATTACCATTATTTTTAGCCGGCCCTGAATCGATATATAGTGGTGTAAAAGCTATAACAGCTCAAATATTGAAGCACGTGCAAATACAATCAGATACTAATATTGATTTGCCTAATAGTCGTTATTTTGCTATGGGTCGTACAGGTGTATTTGAAGCAATTACGTTAGCGTTTAAATATTTTGCAGCAACTAATGCTCCTTATGTATTGGTGGGTGGTGTTGATTCCTATTTGGATGTAGCAACTCTAAGTTATTTGGATGCGGAAGATCGCGTGCTTGCTGAAAACGTAAATAATGCTTTTGCGCCAGGTGAAGGTGCAAGCTTTATTCTTCTCAGAAATAGTCAAATAATCGATAGTAAATCCCAGCAAAATATTGCGATTTTCCAACCTGGAATAGCCATAGAGAAAGGTCATCGCTACAGTAATGAACCCTATCTGGGTCAGGGGCTTGATAAAGCATTTAAAGTGGCGATTGCAAATGGCGGCAGTGAAAAAATTGCAACGATTTACTCTAGTATGAATGGTGAAAGCTTTTTCGCGAAAGAGTTTGGGGTTGCTTCCATACGTAATCGAGCGGCACTTAGTGAAAACTATGCGCATGAGCACCCCATAGATTGTTTTGGGGATATGGGTGCGGCAATACCAGTGGTGTTGATAGCTCTTGCACAGCACAAGCTGTTGAAAAATAAAAAACAATTACATAATTTAGTTTATTGTTCATCAGATTTGGCAAGTAGAGCGGCAGTTTGTATTGCTACAAATACATAACATCAATTTTTTGAGATGAATGATTGAAAATGTAGTTGATTTGCCTATTGGTTGTTATTGTTTGAGTATAGTGAAATCAGGGGAGTAAGTAATGACAGAGCTAATGGAAAAAATACAAATTCATTTAGATAACCCGGATAGTGAAGATTGTCCATTTTGCCCCGGAAAAGAAACAGAACACAAATGGGTCACTGTTAAGGGTGAAAATAATAGCAGTGCGGTATTAAGAAATAGCATGAACAAGCCTGAGGCAAACGGGTGTGTTCAAGAGGGTGGTACAAAGCCCAAGGATGGTGTTTATCCGAATCAAAATAAAGATGAGGCCAAGCCAAGCCCTAACCCCATTTATACTCATGCGGTTTACGGCAAATACGGCAATCAAGCACATCATTGCATCAGCGGTAATGAAATTTTGAAGAACGAAGAAATAGAAGGAATTATCTCGAATAAAAGTGGTGATTATAAAGGGCAAACGGGTTACACCGTAAATAATGCTGCGAATGGCGTATATTTGCCATCCTATCCAGAAAATTATTCAGGGAATGAGGATCAAAAATACAATATAGTCAAGCTGGCAATGATTGCGGGTAAAGGGCAGACCCATATTGGAGGGCATTCAGGCCATAGTAACCCCGGTACGGAAGATTACCCGTCAAAAGTAAAAAGCCAGCTTGCTGTGCTTGTAAGAAGAATTGAATTAAAAAGCGAGGAATGTCCATTTTGTGTTGAAAACGATGGTAAGCCTAAAAAACCGTTTGTTCCTCCTTATAAAACAAATCAGTGGCTTGATAATCTATCAGGAAAAATAGAGAAAAATTTGACTTGCTCCGCTGCGTCTTGGCCTTATTTTATTTCTAAGTATGCTAAAAGATACGCCAATGAGGTCTTGGCGCCTTTCGGTGACCCACTCG
>JANPKH010000492.1:0-2513 GCA_031425935.1 Gammaproteobacteria bacterium
ACACCGAGTTCCCCGGGGTGGTGGCTCGCCCGGCCCCCCCTTTCCGCTCCATTTCAGACTTCCAGTCGACCAAGGAACCAATCGGTAAAGAAAGATCAGCTATTTCATCTTTGTCATTGCATAGGGCAACGTAAGGTTGGGATGCTAATCGATGGTCGATGGCGTTGGTTCGTACTTGTTCTAGGATATCACGAGCCGACGACGACTTATCGAAGTCTTCTATAACAACAATTTCAAATATTTTCAACGACTCTAGCCTTGCTGGGCAACCGCAGGTACACTTGCACCGAAAATGTCACAAGGTTACAGAACATTACCCCAGGAGCCTCTATGAACTACAACTCTGTTGTCGATTCATCACCGGAGAAACATGCCGCATTTATTGAATGGCTAAGTACAAATACAGTCATGGCACTTAAAAATGCGCAAGGAAACTTACCCGGGTTACAAGAAGCTATTCAACAATATTTATTAACAGCTACCGCGGCAAGTTTAGCGCTAGAAGAAATTGAAAACCTGCTTGGCGTTAATGAACCCAGTATTATGGATTTAGCAGAATTATCGGAAACAGATGAAGAAGTTGTGATCGATGCCTTCGAAGCATTTGCGAACACGTAAATGAACCTCTTGCCGAATGATACTTGCGCAGCTTCCAATACTTGCTCTACCTCCAAACTGGCCTGCCCTCTGTGTGGCAAACCTAACCTATGTACGCTACCTACCACTGGTGATTTTGCTACACCTTGTTGGTGCACCAAACAAAAAATTGATTCCGCTGTGCTCGCCAAGATACCTGAGCATTTACGTAACATTAGCTGTATTTGTCCAGACTGCGCTGGCATTAAAATGGATAACATTAAAAATTAATCCAGCATTGATCAATCCACAACCATGCAGCATATTTATAACTACTCGCAGCATATTTACAACTACTCGCATCTATTTACAACTAACAGCTTCGTTAATTTAAGG
Source organism: Gammaproteobacteria bacterium (assembly GCA_031425935.1). Lineage (GTDB taxonomy): Bacteria > Pseudomonadota > Gammaproteobacteria > Pseudomonadales > Cellvibrionaceae > Cellvibrio. The sequence goes on from JANPKH010000492.1 coordinate 973, forward strand.
TAGAGTAACGCAGCTTTTACACCAAGGTGAAACCTCTGGAGTTACAAAATATGAATACGCAAGATACAGAACCACAAGAAAATAATAATACCGATTCGGAACCTATGCTCACCACCATTGAAGCGCGAATTTTAGGCGCATTAATGGAAAAGCAGCTCACAACACCCGACGCTTACCCGCTAACGCTAAATAGCCTCGTGCTGGCCTGCAACCAAAAAACCAGCCGCGAACCTACCAGTAATTATGAACCCGGTGAAGTGCAACGCTGCGTAGGTGCAATGCAAGACAACAAATGGATTGAAGTAGATTACGGCTCGCGCGCCGCACGTTATGGTCAGCGTATCACACGGGTGCTGGGTGTAGATAAAGCGACGCAAGCCTTACTAGCCATCATGTTATTACGCGGCCCACAAACACTGTCAGAATTATTAACGCGCACTCAACGAATGTTTGACTTCGCAACCTTGCAAGGTTTAGAGGAAAAAATGGAACAGCTGTGCGCGAAAACAACACCGGTGGTTGTACATATTCCGCGTATGTTCGGACAACGGGAAGATCGCTACATGCATTTGCTCTGCGGTAAACCGGATTTAACTGCAATCGCCGCCATGACCAACTCAACAAAAGCAAGTAGCCCTGCTGAGGATGACCGCACTCCCGCACTGGAACAAAAAATAAATAATCTTGAAGGTGAGGTAAAACGCTTACAACAACAAGTAAAAGTATTGATGGAATTAAATGGTGTTAGTGAAGCAGATATAGAGTAAGTATTTACGTTACTCTAAAAAAGGGCGCTTAAAAAAAGGCCGCTTAGCGGCCTTTAAAATACATAAATTATTTTCCCGCGTTTCGCTTCGCACGGGTTACAAAAAATTATTGCATTGCATAGCGTGCTTTTAAAGCCACATACAACTCATCTTTAAACTCTAGCTTGGTTGCATCCAAACTTTGTACCGCCTCTACTAAATGCTCATTATCTTCGCGGCCGTCATGCCAATGTTTACGATAAGAGCCATCTTTGTAGCCGTGATCCTGACGAAAGAAATTTAAAACATTTTTACCTACATAACCGCGATAAAGTTCTTCGAAGCTCATGTTAATTCCCGCCATTAAACGGCCAAATAAGCTGATATGAAATTGGCGATCACCTAAAGTTGCAGCAACGAATTTTTCAAGATCCAAGCGGAAATCTTTTTCATCCGTTTTAATCACAAGTCCAGTTTGTATTTGGGTGATAATATCAACTTCTGATTTTCCACTTTGCAATAAAATACTCAAACCAAAATGCCAAATATCAATTAATTCGAGCGCAACTTGTTCGGTATCCGGCGATTGTTTTTTCCACCACTTCCAGCCGTAATGATCCAGTAACTCAGCACACTCCACCCAAATAGCGCGATACCATTCATACCCCTGCTGTTGCCACTGTGCGTTGACTTTAGTGTTCATGCTATCTTGCAGCTGAAGCATGATTTTAATTTGTTGTGCGTTCATAAGTGTTCTCTTTTTGTAGGCGCGTTGCTTGCCGCGTTCTGATGTTT
>JANPKH010000493.1:0-1603 GCA_031425935.1 Gammaproteobacteria bacterium
TGATTATGTAGGCTCATGGGGCACCGCTATTCTAGGTCATGCGCATCCAGCAGTAGTGAAAGCAGTACAAGAAGTTGCCGAGCATGGATTGAGTTTTGGCGCGCCGACGGCAGGAGAAGTAGAGATTGCGATGAAGATTTGCCAGCATTTCCCCTCGATTGAGAGTGTGCGTTTAGTGAGTTCGGGTACGGAAGCTACTATGAGCGCGATTCGCTTAGCGCGTGGCGCAACTGGTCGCGATAAAATCTTAAAGTTTGAAGGTTGCTACCATGGTCATTCGGATTCGTTGCTGGTAAAAGCAGGGTCAGGTGCCTTAACTTTTGGTATGCCTAGTTCGCCTGGTGTTCCTAAAGTCATGGCGCAAGAAACCTTAACAGCAACTTATAATGATATAGATTCAGTAACGCAAATCTTCGAAAAATATGGTCATGAAATTGCGGCGATTATTGTCGAACCAATAGCAGGTAATATGAATTGTGTATTGCCATTGCCAGGGTTTTTATCAGGATTGCGAGAAATTTGTGACCAGTATAAAAGTTTATTGATTGTAGATGAGGTAATGACGGGTTTTCGTGTGGATTTAAATGGTGCGCAAAAGGTTTATAACATTAAGCCCGATATAACTACTTTAGGTAAAGTAATTGGTGGCGGTATGCCCATCGCGGCTTTTGGTGGCCGGAAAGATATTATGGAGCAAATGTCTCCTGCTGGTAGTATTTACCAGGCGGGTACTTTATCAGGTAACCCAATCGCCGTAGCTGCAGGCTTAGCGACTTTAAAAGAAGTAGAAAAGCCTGGGTTTTTTACTGATCTTTCAGCAAAAACAGACTATTTGATGCAAGGTTTATTAGCTAGATCGCAAGCCGCAAAAATTCCTTTAAGTGTTAATTATATGGGGGGCATGTTCGGTATATTCTTTACAGACGAGCCTGTGGTTTCTCATTTTGCCCAAGTGATGAATACTGATTTACCCAGATTTAAAAAGTTCTTTTCAGCAGTATTGCAACAAGGTATTTACATGGCACCATCTGCTTATGAAGCAGGGTTTATCTCAGCGGCTCATACCATGCAAGATCTTGAAAAATCTTTGGATATAGTGGAGCAAGTATTTTCTAAATTCGAAAAATAATTCCTCACCCTAACTGATGAAGGTACTAAAAAACAGTACCTTCAAGTACCTGTAGTATATGTATTACACAACAATACTTACCAGCTTTTTGGGTACCACGATAATTTTCTTTGGAGTTTTGCCTTCTAAAAATTTTTGAATCTGTTCATTAGCTAAGGCCAAATTTTGAATCGTTTCTTGATCAGCTTCAGCCGGCACCGTAATATTGCCGCGTAGTTTACCATTTACTTGAATGACTAAAGTTAGGTTTTCTGTTTTTAATGCTTTAGGATCAATCTTCGGCCAGCTAGCATCCAAAATATCATCGCCATAACCCAACTGTCGCCAAAGCTGATGACTAATATGAGGAGTGATCGGCGCTAAAATTCGCAATAAAATACTGAAGCCTTCGCAAATAATCATTTGTGAGCAAGCGTCGTCGTTGGGAATTTGTGTCAAAAGGTTAAGTAATTTCATTGCTGCAGATACCACAGT
>JANPKH010000494.1:0-6396 GCA_031425935.1 Gammaproteobacteria bacterium
TGATGATCAAATTGGTGGTCCAACTTATGTAGGTGATCTTGTAAAATTAATTCTCACAATTTTACATCATGTTAAATTCCGAGATTATTCATTCTGTGGTACATATCATTACGCAGGCTATCCATTTGTTTCTTGGTATGAGTTTGCATGCGTAATCAAAGATTCATTAGCTTCCGATAATAATTGCATTATCCTTCCGATTCCATCTAGTCGTTATTTGTTGCGAGCGAAGCGTCCTTTAAATTCTTGTCTGGATTCTTCTAAAGTGCAAAGTGTTTTTGGTGTGCTCCCATCAGATTGGCGATATGCAATTAAAGTTATTAATGGTCATTAATTTATATGAAAGTTATTGAAACTAAATTTGACGTAGTAAAAATCCTGGAGCCAGATGTTTATGCGGATGTTCGCGGCTTTTTTATGGAGAGTTATAATAAAACTATATTTGATCAGCTTTTAGGGCAATCCGTCGACTTCGTGCAGGATAATCTTTCGCATTCCAAAAAAGGTGTGCTTCGCGGGCTTCACTATCAGGTAGCACCTAAAATGCAAGGAAAGCTTGTAAGAGTGGTGCAGGGCGAAGTTTTGGATGTGGTGGTGGATATTCGTCAATCATCTGCAACCTTCGGGCACTGGTTTAGTACAATTTTGTCGGCAGAAAATAAACGCCAATTGTGGATCCCGCCGGGGTTTGCTCATGGATTCCATGTGTTAAGCAACAGCGCCGAATATTTGTATAAAACCACCGAATATTATTCCCCCGTTCACGAGCGTTCCATTGCTTGGAACGATAATCGCTTGGCTATAAATTGGCAGCTTGGTGATGAGCTCCTCGTCTCAGAAAAAGATAGTATCGCTCCAGCTTTCCCTCCCACTGAATATTTATAACTTCTTGAAAAATAAGGCTGATTCTGCTAGTGTGCGGCTCCTGCTAAAAGTCTTATCGGTTTTTAGTGGGAAACTGTAGGCGCTAGCATCCAGCCTGAGGAAGCGTCTATCCCCCTCTTAATTGACCCGCATGACTGGCCAAGCGGTGTGGCAGGTGTTTCTAGCCTGTCTTATAAGGTATTCCCATGAGTATGACTGAAAGTTTTGCTGAGTTATTTGAAGAAAGTTTAAAGACTGTGGATATGATGCCAGGTTCTATTATTACTGGCGTTGTTATCGACATCGATAAGGACTGGGTGACTGTTCACGCCGGCCTGAAATCTGAAGGCGTAATCCCTATTGAACAATTCCGCAACGAAATGGGTGAGTTACATCTCCAAATCGGCGACGAAGTTCAGGTAGCCTTGGAAAGTGTTGAAGATGGTTTTGGTGAAACCAAGCTGTCCCGTGAAAAAGCTAAGCGCTCAGAAGCTTGGAAAGTTCTTGAAGCAGCTCATTTGGCTGAAGAAGTAATTAAAGGTGTTATCAACGGTAAAGTTAAAGGTGGTTTCACTGTTGATGTCGCTAGCATCCGTGCGTTCCTCCCTGGTTCATTGGTAGATGTTCGCCCTGTGCGCGACACTAGTCACCTTGAAGGCAAGGAACTCGAATTTAAAGTTATAAAACTAGATCAAAAACGTAACAATGTAGTCGTTTCGCGTCGTGCAGTGTTGGAACAAACTAACTCCGCTGAGCGCGATGAATTGTTGGCGACCTTGCAAGAAGGTCAAGCAGTTAAAGGTATTGTTAAAAATCTTACTGATTACGGCGCATTTGTTGATTTAGGCGGTGTAGATGGTTTGTTACACATTACCGATATGGCTTGGAAGCGCATTAAGCACCCAGGAGAAATCGTTAACGTGGGTGACGAAATCGACGTTAAGATTCTGAAATTTGATCGTGAGCGTAATCGTGTATCTTTAGGCTTAAAACAACTAGGCGAAGATCCATGGATACAAATAACCAAGCGTTATCCGGAAGGTGCTCGCGTTAAGGCGAAGGTCACCAACCTTACTGACTACGGCTGCTTTGCAGAGTTGGAAGAGGGTGTTGAAGGCTTGATTCACGTTTCTGAAATGGATTGGACTAACAAAAATATTCACCCATCCAAAGTGGTTCAGTTGGGAGACGAAATTGAAGTTATGGTTTTGGATATCGACGAAGAGCGTCGTCGTATCTCTCTTGGCCTGAAACAATGCCAAGAAAATCCATGGGATGCATTTGCAAGAACTTGTGCGAAAGGCGACAAGATTAGCGGTAAAATCAAATCAATCACCGACTTTGGTATCTTCATTGGTCTTGATGGCGGCATCGATGGTTTGGTGCACTTGTCGGATATTTCCTGGCACGAAGCAGGCGAAGAAGCTGTGCGTAAATACAAGAAAGGTGACGAGCTTGACACCGTAGTGCTGGCTATTGATCCAGAGCGTGAGCGAATTTCTTTAGGTATTAAACAACTGGAAACTGATCCATTCTCAGAATATGTTACTGTTAATGACAAAGGCGCTATCGTTAAAGGTATCGTTAAAGAAGTTGATGCAAAATCCGCTACTATTACTTTGCAAGGTGATATAGAAGGTGTTTTGAAGGCGTCTGAATTGAGCCGTGAAAAAGTAGAAGATGTGCGTAATGTCTTGAAGGTTGGTGATGAAGTAGAAGCAAAAATTATTGCAGTAGATCGCAAGAATCGTAGCATAAGCCTTTCAGTAAAATCTAAAGACGTTGAAGAGGAAAAGACCGTATTAAAGGAGCATAGTACTAAGCAATCTGAACAAGCTGCAGCCCCAACCACCCTGGGCGACTTGATCAAAGCGCAAATGCAAAATAAAGAGTAAGTTGCAATGAAAACAGCCAGCAATATGCTGGCTGTTTTTTTAATTTTTATCTTATTGTAAATTTGGTCTAGAATTTAAAGGGATGTCACTAATGTATTGTAATGCCTTCCTTTTTTTCACTTATACCAAACAGATTAAAGAAAATTTACCAGCCAGTCGTCTAGCTTAAAACATCAAATTCCAAGCGATTAACTGTAGAGTAAGTGTAATGACAAAATCTGAACTTATTGAACTCATTTCTGAAAAACAAAATCAACTTCCGGTAAAAGACGTCGAGATTGCAGTTAAATTATTGCTTGATTATATGTCCGATATTTTGGCATCGGGTGATCGTATTGAGATCAGAGGTTTTGGCAGTTTCTCTCTTCACTATCGTGCTCCGCGTACGGGCCGCAACCCAAAAACCGGCGAATCTGTTGTGCTGGAAGGTAAATATGTACCGCACTTCAAACCTGGCAAAGAGATGCGTGATCGAGTTAATGACAGCATTTTGAATAGTTAAGTAATTTTTTATTTTATTAAGCTATAAATTGCCTCTTCGATATCTAATATTTTCTATATGCGATTCCCTAAGTCGTAATCTCTTGTGGTTCACAAGGGGTAGGCGAACTGCTAGACTTGCGCCGCTTTTTTTGAGTTATGGTGTTTTCTTAAAATTGGTTAAATAAAATTTTTAATTATTGAATTGGTGGCGCTTAAATAACTATATGATGAAAATTCTAATAACGGGTGGAGCCGGATTTATTGGATCTGCAGTGATTCGCCATATCATTAACAAAACACAAAATATTGTTATCAATCTTGATAAGCTTACTTATGCCGGCAACCTTGAATCACTTGAATCAGTAAGTGAAAGTAATCGCTATCATTTCGAAAAAGTGGATATTTGTAATCGTGCTGAAGTGACTCTTGTCTTTAATCATTATAAGCCTGATGTCGTTATGCATTTGGCGGCCGAAAGCCACGTCGATCGGTCAATTGACGGTCCTTCAACATTCATTGAAACCAATATTGTTGGAACTTATTTATTATTAGAAGTTGCGAAAGAATATTGGAAGTCACTTGATGAAAAAGCACAGAAAGCTTTTCGTTTTCATCACATTTCTACTGACGAGGTGTACGGCGATTTGGAAGGTCCGGAAGACTTGTTTACTGAGATGACACCCTATGCACCGAGCTCACCATATTCTGCAAGCAAAGCTAGCTCTGATCATTTAGTGCGAGCTTGGAGTAGAACGTACGGTTTGCCAACTATTATTACCAATTGCTCAAATAATTATGGACCTTTTCATTTCCCCGAAAAATTAATACCACTTGTTATTTTAAATGCACTCGAAGGGAAACCATTGCCTGTGTATGGTAAAGGTAATCAGGTTCGTGATTGGCTTTATGTAGAGGATCACGCACGTGCGTTGTACAAAGTTATAACAGAAGGTAAGGTGGGTGAAACCTATAATATTGGTGGGCATAATGAAAAACAGAATATTCAAGTAGTCGAAACCATTTGTGCATTGCTTGATGAATTAAAGCCAGTCGCGAATACAAAATTAAATATTGAATCCTATAGAGATTTAATAACCTTTGTGCAAGATCGCCCCGGTCACGACCTGCGTTATGCTACCGATGCCTCTAAAATAAAAAAAGAATTAAACTGGTTGCCAGAAGAAACATTTGAGTCAGGCATTCGTAAAACGGTGATTTGGTATTTAGAAAATTTTAAATGGGCATATAGTGCTCGGAATAGTAGTTATCAAAATTAAAAAACTATTAAGTGAGTGATAGTGTAATGATGGCAGATATTCTTAATTTAATTGGTCGGAAAACCCCGTTATTTGCTGCAGACATTGAGCGAATTGAAGATGAACTTTCTGAGCGTGTCTCTTCATCCTCTTTTCTTGTCCTAGGTGGAGCGGGTTCTATTGGGCAGGCGGTTACAAAAGAAATTTTTAAGCGCAACCCAAAAAAGATTCACATAGTAGATATTAGCGAAAATAATCTTGTTGAATTAGTAAGAGATATTCGCAGTTCTTTTGGGTATATAAATGGTGATTTTCAAACTTTTGCATTGGATATAGGCTCAATTGAATATGATGCATTTATCAATCAAGATGGCAATTATGATTATGTGTTAAATCTTTCGGCACTTAAACATGTGCGTAGCGAAAAAGATCCATTCACACTCATGCGTATGATAGATGTTAATGTATTTAATACTGATAAAACTATAATGCAGTCCATCGCTAAAGGCAGCAAAAAATATTTTTGCGTATCAACTGATAAAGCGGCAAATCCGGCCAATATGATGGGCGCATCCAAACGCATTATGGAAATGTTTTTAATGCGCCGCAGTTCAGATATTGAGATATCTACGGCAAGGTTTGCTAATGTAGCGTTTTCGGATGGCTCTCTACTGCATGGATTTGATCGACGGATTCAAAAAAAGCAACCTATTGTTGCGCCAAATGATATAAAACGTTACTTCGTGACAGCCCAAGAGTCTGGTGAGCTTTGTTTGATGTCATGCATTTTTGGTAAAAATAGGGATATTTTTTTTCCAAAGTTAAGCGAAGCCCTCCATCTTATTACCTTTGCTGAGATCGCTGTTAAATATCTTGCAGCGTTAGGCTATGCACCACATTTATGTGCTAGTGAAGACGAAGCTCGCGCGTTGGTGGAAGCTTTACCTGCGCTTGGTAAATGGCCTTGTTTATTTGCTGCTAGTGATACTACTGGCGAAAAAGATTTCGAAGAATTTTTTACTGATAATGAAACGTTGGATATGGAGCGCTTTGCAAATCTTGGCGTTATAAAAAATGAACTTATTTATGATGCTGATTTAATAAGTTTATTTGAGCAAACAATAGCGGAATTTAAAGCTCAAAAAATTTGGAAGAAAAATGATATTGTTGAGCTATTTAATCGAATGCTTCCGAGCTTTGAGCACAAGGATGCTGGTAAATATTTAGACTCTAAAATGTAGGGATGGGATGTGCATAACGATCTGATACAATTTATTCGCGAAACTTACGGTACAAATGATTTTATTCCTCTTCATGCCCCGACTTTTGTGGGTAATGAAGCTGGGTATGTGCAGGATACTATTTCAAGTACTTTTGTATCCAGTGTTGGTCAGTATGTTGATCGTTTTGAAAGCCAGGTTCAAGAGTTTACCGGTAGCCCGAGGGCTGTAGCGATTGTAAACGGCACAGCAGCCTTGCATGCTGCTCTTTATATGGCTGGTGTGGAATCGGGTGATTTAGTCATTACGCAGTCGCTTACTTTTGTTGCGACTTGTAATGCACTTTTTCACATGGGCGCTGAACCAGTATTTGTTGATGTGTCAAAAGAAAGTCTAGGGCTTTGCCCCGTAGCCTTGGCAGAGTTCCTGGATCGGAACGCTAGTATTGATACGGATGGGCGTGCCGTGGATAAAAATAGCGGTAAACGTTTTGCTGCTGTTGTACCTATGCATACGTTTGGTCATCCTGTACAGCTCGATGAAATTCTAAATGTTTGTGAGCGCTGGAACATTGTACTTATTGAGGATGCAGCGGAAAGCTTGGGATCTTTTTATAAAGGTAAACACACTGGTACAATTGGCCGTTTTGCAGCATTGAGTTTCAATGGTAACAAGATT
>JANPKH010000495.1:0-7036 GCA_031425935.1 Gammaproteobacteria bacterium
CCTTTGCGGCCGTAAATAAAAAAGATATACTCTATGAATTTTAACCCTGCTGATCTGATTAGCGAAATGGCCAGTACCACGCAAAAGTTGGCTCAAGGCTATGAAACCCTGAAACAGATTGATAATGTAGCCGTGACCTCCACTCCGAAAGAGCTTGTTTGGCAAGCCTGGACCACACCGCAACTCATCAAACAATGGTTTACTCCCGCGCCTTGGCAAACTGTGGCTTGTGAAATTGATTTGCGTCCAGGCGGTAAGTTTTCCACAGTGATGCGCTCACCAGAAGGCCAGGATTATCCCAATATTGGATGCTTCCTGGAAATTATTGAAAATAAAAAATTAATTTGGACGAATGCGTTATTGCCAGGCTTTCGCCCTGCAACTGCACCTAAAGATTCGCTGGGGTTTCATTTCACAGGGATTATTGCGTTGGAATCTCACCCGCAAGGTACGAAGTATACTGCCACCGTGATTCACGGCGATGAAGAAGCTTGCCAAAAACATAATGGGATGGGTTTTCACGAAGGATGGGGTATGGCCTTGGATCAGCTAGTAGCGATGGTTAAAAAAATTAAATAATGACGAGGCGTTTATCAAACCACGTCGCCTGCCCTGTAAATACTCTTGATGCTCCCAATAGATATTTTTCATCAAACAATTTTCATTAATGCTAATCCGCCGGTGGATCTTGACGCTCTACATCTTCCACTGGCGGTTGTTCGACAGGCGGATCTTGCGGCAATGATTCCACTACGCGAAAGCGCAACACACCTATTATTTGATTTGCGTCTGTAACAACTTTAATTTGCCACTTCCCAAGCGATTTCTCAGGAAAATTTAATTTATGGCTCCAGGCGCGATAACCAGCCTCGCGGCCACCCGCAATATCCAACGCAACCTTATCAACCTGTTGGCCATTGTGCAGCCACACATGATAAATTTTTTCATTCAATCCACGCGGTGCTTTAATGGCAGTGTAGGCATAAAGCCCATCATGTAATTGCTCCTCGGTAACTTGTTTCAATTTAGTTGTTGGAGAACGACTTTCATCAATTTGATTAGTAATGGCAACTTGTGTCAAGCGTAAGGGTGCTGGCGGAATCCAGGGTCGAGCCAGAATTCCTACACCGCTGACTAAAACAATTAGTAAGAGTCCAATTGCTATACGTTGCAGCCAACCGATAGGCATGGCCCGCACAATATTTGGCAAGGATAAAACCAACGCAATACCTAAAGCCCACATATAAGTTTGCGGTGTGGGTATCGATAAAATAATCGGTAAAGTCGTTAATAAAACTGCGAATAAAGTAAATCCGTGAAAGATAGAATACAGCCAACGTCGCGGGGCTAACCAATGATAATAAAGCGGATCAACAATCGAAATAAATGCAGCAACAATAAGTAAAGAAGAGAAAGCAGATTGCCCACTGTTCCAGACAGTACTAGCGATAAAAAACGGAATCACAAAAAACAAACTTTCTTGTTGTACCATTTGCGTAGCAAAACTTAACACCGATGGCGGCAACTTAAAACCAAACCAATGCGAAACACCGCGTTGCAACAAACTTTCCAGGGCTAGCCAAGTCCAACTGACTAACATTAAAATTACAATGATTTGCGCAACTTCCTGTTTGCGTTGCACCATAAAATAACTAAACAGACCCGAACTAAAACCTAAAATGGCCATAAGCCATGGATGGCGCTCGACCAAAATAACAAGCTTTAAAACATAATGTTTTAATTTTATTTTCCAGTCCAAACCATTCGTTTGTATTGTCATTTATCGGTACCGACCCAAGTTTTACATCCACTTACAATAGCTTATTTTTTGGCTTATTCGCTGTTAATACAATGCAATTAAAGCTGTACAATAATTTTCTGAAAATTTTAGTGATGGGAATAAATCAACATTTATTGCTCGACAGCTTTCCTGCTCTAGTTGCCGGAGCAGGTGTAGGAATGCCAATGATAGTTTAAACACTGGCGCTTGAACTTGCTGTTCGCCAGCACACTAAATCTATTATTAACTAACAGTTGATGGTTGCCGATTAGTACCTAAGGTGATGTTTAACAAGAGAATTGCACTTCATTGTCTAGCCAAGTATATTGGGGCCTTTCTTGTCGGGGCGCCTTGGCCTCAAGTTTTTTATATTCATTTGCGTGAATTTTAAAAATTTGAAGTACGAAGGCTGAGATGGGCTCGGCCCAACCCGTAGAACCTGATCAGGTTGAGACCTGCGGAGGGAACAAGGTATCTCGGGTTTACCCTACCTCGTTCACATTCCCAGCCTCAGCGCCATACATTGAGGCACAATGAAAATTCCGCTTCCACACAGCATTCCACATGATGGCGCGCACAATATTGCGATTGCCGGTGCAGGCCTGCTCGGGCGTTTGCTTGCGTGGCAACTACTCAATGCAGGTTGCAAGGTCACTGTTTTTGAAGCTGGGAGTTTTACCCCGCAGTCATCACAACATTTGCGCGCTGCGGCATTTACTGCGGCAGGTATGATTGCACCATTGAGCGAAGCCGTGGTATCGGATGAAAGCGTTTATCGCATGGGACAATTTGCAATGCAACAATGGCCGCAATGGCTAACAAAACTACCCCAGCAAACTCCACCATTATTTTTCCAACACGGTAGTTTAGTGATTGCGCATCCGCAGGACATGAGTGAGCTGGAACAATTTGAGCGCGAATTACAATTTGTGTTGCCAGAATGCAACAGCTACCACCGAGTGACCCAAAAACAAATTCAGGCACTGGAACCCGATTTACATTCACATTTTGCGCAGGGTTTATTTCTCGCGGAGGAAGGCCACCTGCATAATCGCGAATTACTTCACATAATTGGCGAGGTAATAATTTCTTTAGGTGCAGATATTCGCGAGCACACCCCCGTAGAAGTTTCGCACTACAAAATCATTAGCGAACGCAATGAAGAAAATTTTGATCTGGTAATTGATTGCCGTGGGTTAGGCGCGAAAACCCAACACTCGCAATTACGCGGGGTGCGTGGTGAAACTTTACATGTACAAACGAAAGAAATTTCCTTGCAGCGGCCGGTTCGCTTAATGCATCCGCGCTACCAACTATACATAGTACCCAAGCCAAACCATTGCTTTATTATTGGTGCAACGCAAATTGAAAGTGAAGACCGCTCGCCAATGACATTACAATCATCCCTTGAGCTTAGCAGTGCGCTCTACACATTATCACCAGCATTTTCAGAAGCACGCATTATTGAAATGGATACTAATTTGCGCCCGGCATTTATGAATAATTTACCACGTGTAGATATTCAAGCAGGATTAATTACGGCTAACGGTTTATTCCGCCATGGCTATCTACTCGCACCCGCCATCGTTGAAAATATTTTGTCGCATGTTTTTCAAACAGGTGAAAATATTTTTAATGAAGTACTTGGCAATTAATTTAATGTGTAGCAAAAAATGATTGCAATCAGCCTTAACAACGAAACAAAAAATATTGCCGTGAATACATTATTACACGATGCATTAGTCCAGTGGGGTTTTGGTGAATCAAAAATTGCCGTGGCCATTAACGGTGAATTTGTACCCCGCTCCACTTATAGCCTGCGCTCCATTTTGGCGGGAGATAAAATTGATATCGTTAAACCTGTCGGAGGCGGCTAATGGAGGCGGCTAATATGACTCGCACTGCACCTGAAAAAAATTTCACGCTTTACGGTGAAACATTTACCAGCCGTTTTTTATTAGGCACCGCACTCTATACATCGCCACAAATAATGCGCGATGCCATTGTCCAATCCCGCTGTGAAATCGTTACCTTGGGTTTACGCCGACAAAACCCGGCAGATCGTGCGGGAGATACAATTTGGCAATTTATTCAAGAAAGTGGTTGCCGTTTATTACCTAACACCGCAGGGTGTAAGTCTGTAAAAGAAGCTGTGACTATGGCAGAAATGTCACGCGAAATATTTAATACTGATTGGATTAAATTAGAAGTGATAGGCGATGATTACAATTTACAACCAGATCCCTTTGGTTTGGTAGAAGCATCGGACATCTTAATAAAAATGGGCTTTAAAGTTTTACCTTACTGCACTGATGACTGAATTTTGTGTAAGCGTTTAGTGGATGTAGGTTGCGAAGTACTAATGCCTTGGGGGGCGCCGATTGGTACGGGGCAAGGTTTACTCAATCGTTACAGTCTACGCACGTTGCGTGAACGCATTAAAGATATCCCCATGATTATTGACGCGGGCCTTGGCGCACCTTCGCATGCAGCAGAGGCAATGGAAATGGGGTTTGATGGTATTTTATTAAATACTGCTGTTGCTAAAGCCCACAATCCAACATTGATGGCGGAAGCTTTTGCCGATGCAATTGATGCTGGCCGAAAAGCCTATAATGCGGGGTTAATGCAAAGGCGACAAACAGCCAGCCCAAGCACTCCAACTATCGGTCAACCATTTTGGCATCAACAATAAAATGTAAACAAAATAGTAAATAACTGAAAATAACGCGACTAGGAATTATGATAAGAGACCTTTGCACGATGTAGCGAGCGATGACAGTACAAGGAAAAAATTGCTAAAAAAGCGGAGTTTACACGAAACAAATGAGCATTTTTTAGCAATTTTTAACGCAGTAGTGTCGAGCGCAGTAATCGTGCAAAGGTCTCGATAAATTTTTCACAGTGAAAAATTTTGTGCTTTAGCTAATCCCTCAATTAACACAGATTTAATCTCACTATTTTTACAGTCGCCAGAATCAAGATACAGTTGGGTCATACGGCCCAACCGCTGCAAGTGGAAAATAATTTCTTGCTGTAGCAAATGCGCATTTTCAATTTCTTTATGGATTTCTTTAGAGGGATGAGTCGTATTCGATAACAGATCTTGTGCTTTAAAAATGCCTGATCCTTCGACGGAAGTAGAAACATGCAACATGACATTCTGCAATGAGTACAGACGTCTATCGCCATGCCTAAAACCAATTGATACCAACGCGTTATTTAGAGTGTTAAACCAATTTTCCAGTTGAATATTTTTTTCAGCAAGATCCGCTATAAATTGTGGCGTATCATCGCCTTCTATCACATTTTGTAGCGGTAATTCACTACGCCGAAGCACCGCTACCAACACCTCGTAATTACGATAAAAATAAGCCTGTGTATTCATTTGAATTATAGGAATCGCATCGAGCCATGTACCACCCTGCGCTTTAAAACGATGATAATAGATGGCGACAACCGAATCAGCTAAGCCAACAATTAACCCAGGAAAACTCAACTCGCTCTCTACTTTGCCATAGGGATAACCAGTTCCATCGCAGCGCTCGTGATGTTCATACACTGCTTGAGCTACAGCAATTGGCATGCTGGGCATTGACTGAAGCAACTGTGAGCTAATGACTACGTGCCGTTGAATATGCAACCATTCTTCGGCCGTTAATGTGTCTTTATGATTTAAGATATTAGGATCAACATGCAGCAGCCCTATATCGTGACTCAACCCGGCGAGAAAAATTAACGCCTTGTCTTCCTCGCTTAAGCGCATTTCTTTAGCGATTAGAAATGACAGTAACGCACAATAAAGACTCCGCTGATAAAGCTCCGGCAGCGCGCGGGACATCACGGTTAATTTCTGCCGCAAAACAGCATATTGCATTGAGCTTTTGCAAAATGTTTTTAGTGAAGGGGTTAAATCGTGGTGTTCGTTTAATGCTAGCAAAATATTATCTTGCTGCATGACATCAACTAAATCAGTTTCTAATTGTGCAGCATCAAGTTCGTGCTCTAAACGAACAAGTGTCTCCAGCGGTTTAACCAAAGTAAAGTGAATAATGCTGTGCGCCAGTAGCGGCGTAATGCGAACCCCTGCATTAACAATTAGTGCACCCAGCGAATTATAAATATTTTCAGCCGCAATCACACCACAGCGACTGTTAACCTCAGCAAGATGCAAGAGATATGCATCAAGTTGATGTGGGTTATGTATGTTGAACTTATGAGAAAATGTTTCTATTGCCATTTTTTATCCCAAGTTATTTACTAATTATTTGCGCTCGTAGCCATTACGATATAGGTATTTAACCAACGTCTTAATAGGTTCACCTATTTTTTGCAACAATAACACATAATTTGTAAATCTTTATTTTTTGCGTTTCTTAGCTTGCTCTTCTAACCGACGCTTTTTAATAAATTGTTGTTGGGTCATTACATTTTTCTTTGCGGTAAATGGGTTATCGCTAGTTCTAAATTCAATACGAATTGGAGTTCCATGTAAATCTAACACGCGACGATATGTTTTTTCCAAATATTTTACATAGTGGCTGGGAATGTCAGAGGTTTGATTACCATGAATAACGACAATCGGTGGATTGTGACCGCCTGGGTGTGCATAACGCAATTTAATGCGCCGCCCCTGAATCATAGGTGGTTGATGCTCACGCACGGCATCTTCTAAAATTCGGGTTAAATAATTGGTAGAAAATTTATCAGTCGCTGACTGATATGCTTTTTCTATAGATTTATAAAGATTGCCAACACCAGTGCCATGCAACGCAGAAATAAAATGAATTGTTGCAAAATCTACAAAACGTAACCGTCGTTCGATTTCACTTTTTACATATTGTTTATGCGAATCATCAAGGCCATCCCATTTATTGAGTGCGATAACCAAGGCTCGGCCCGCTTCAATGGTAGCGCCCATTAAGTGCAAATCTTGTTCAACCACACCTTCGCTGGCATCCATAACCAATACCACTACGTTTGCATCGTCGATGGCCTGCATAGTTTTAACAATAGAAAATTTTTCTACCGTTACCGTACTGCCTTGGCCACGTGACTTTCGTTTGACCCCATACCAGAGCGACCAAAATCTCAAACATTCAAGGGAACAAATCCAGCTCAGTATCTCCATCGTAGCACTTTCGCATCAGACGATATCAAACAATATTCACATGGCAACGGGAACTCAAACATCATCAAAAAACGCCCCAGCTGCCACACAGTAAGTCACATTGGTTTATGTGTTGAGTGTTCAAT
>JANPKH010000496.1:0-3828 GCA_031425935.1 Gammaproteobacteria bacterium
GCACGACCCTTAGCACGCGGTTTTATGCGTTTAAGGCTGACACCCTCATCAACAAATATTGTTGCTACTTTAAGAGCATCAACATCGGCACCTTCATTATGTTCTGCATTAGCAATTGCAGATTCGAGTACTTTCTTAATAATCTCAGCACCTTTTTTGGTACTAAATGCAAGAATATCAAGAGCATCTTCAACGCCTTTACCGCGAATTTGATCAGCTACCAAACGCGCTTTTTGCGCCGACAGACGAGCACCGCTTAATTTTGCTGCTACTTCCATCGTATTACCTCGTGGGCACTATTAGAGCGCTTAGCGCTTTTTAGCTTTCTTATCTGCAGCGTGACCACGAAACGTACGTGTTGCTGCAAATTCGCCAAGTTTATGGCCAACCATTTCTTCATTAACCAGAACTGGTACATGTAGACGACCGTTATGCACAGCCAACGTCAATCCAACCATTTCCGGCATGATCATAGAACGGCGCGACCAAGTTTTAATTGGACGACGATCATTACTTTCGATCGCTGCTTCGACCTTCTTAATAAGGTGAAGATCAATAAAAGGACCTTTTTTCAGTGAACGTGACACTGCTACTTCCTCTTTCAGCTGTTGCTATTACGATTATTTCTTATCGCGACGGCGAACAATCATCTTGTCTGTGCGCTTATTAGCACGTGTTTTGTAACCCTTAGTTGGGGTACCCCATGGTGACACTGGGTGACGGCCACCCGATGTACGCCCTTCACCACCACCATGCGGGTGATCTACAGGGTTCATCGCCACACCGCGAACGGTAGGACGAATGCCGCGCCAGCGTGTAGCACCGGCTTTACCCAAGGACCGCAAGTTGTGCTCGCTGTTAGATACTTCGCCCATAGTAGCGCGACAATCAGTTAACACTTTACGCATTTCACCACTGCGCAAACGCAGCGTTGCATATGCACCATCGCGCGCAACCAGCTGAGCAGAAGCTCCTGCCGAACGCGCAACCTGGGCACCCTTTCCTGGCTTTAGCTCTACACAGTGAACAACCGAACCGAGCGGTATGTTGCGCAAAGGCAGCGTATTACCCACCTTAATTGCGGCAGCATTACCAGAATCGATTTTGTCGCCAACATTCAAGCCTTTAGGTGCAATGATATAGCTGCGCTCACCATCAGCGTAACAAACCAATGCTATGTAAGCCGTACGGTTTGGATCGTATTCAATACGCTCTACAACCGCAGGAATACCGTCTTTATTGCGACGGAAATCAACTACACGATAATTTTGCTTATGACCACCACCAACATGACGAGTGGTAATGCGGCCAGTATTGTTACGACCACCGGACTTGGATTTTTTCTCAACCAAAGGCGCATAGGGATCACCTTTGTACAAGTCAGGATTAACAATACTTACGACGAAACGACGGCCAGGTGATGTGGGTTTACGTTTTACGATAGCCATTACATCAATCCCCTTACTTAGCGTCAGCAGGCACGAAGTCAATTTCTTGACCCTGTGCCAATCTTACGTATGCCTTTTTCCAATCGCTTCTTTTGCCAACACCGTAACGAGTACGCTTGGTCTTACCTTTAACATTCAACACAGAAACATTTTCTACTTTTGTGCCGAACAACGATTGGATTGCAGCTTTAATTTCAAGCTTGTTTGCCGTGGGGCAAACCTTGAAAACTACTTGGTTTGAAGACTCGCCCGCAGCTGCTGATTTCTCAGAAACAACAGGGCCGAGAATTATTTTGTATAAACGTTCTTGGTTCATCCCAGTATCTCCTCAAATTTTTTGAGAGCTGACACAGTCATAATTACCTTATCAAAGCCAATCAAACTAACAGGATCAACGCCCTGCACATCAGATACGCCGACCTTATACAGATTGCGAGAAGCGAGGAACAAATTCTCACTCATCTCTTCAGTAACGATCAAAGCTTCAGATAAATTATATTGAGCCAATTTCTGTACAAGTGACTTGGTCTTGGGCGCATCAATATCAAAATCCTGAACAACAACCAAACGGTCCTGGCGGTTTAATTCGGACAAAATGCATTGCAACGCAGCACGATACATCTTCTTGTTCAATTTCTGATCATGATCTCGAGGCTTGGCCGCAAATGTAGCACCACCGCCACGCCAGATTGGACTACGAATAGTACCTGCGCGAGCACGACCGGTGCCTTTTTGACGCCACGGCTTCTTGCCACCGCCACGAACTTCGGCACGCGTTAGCTGAGCCTTAGTGCCTTGACGAGAGCCAGCCATATAGGCAACAACAGCCTGATGCACCAGATCTTGATTAAACTCTCTACCGAAGGCAACTTCTGATACATTTAATGTACCGGCAGCGCCTGCGGGACTAACAATTTTTAATTCCATAGTCAATTCCCCTCGGATACTTATGCGCTAGCGCTTGATTTAGCTTTAACAGCCAAACGCACGATAACGTCGCCACCTGGAGCCCCAGGAATAGCACCCTTAACAAGAAGCAGATTGCGCTCAGCATCGACACGGATCACTTCAAGATTTTGAACAGTTACCTGCTCAGAACCTAAATGACCTGCCATTTTTTTGCCTTTGAATACGCGACCAGGAGTTTGACACTGCCCATTAGAACCGCCTACACGGTGCGAACGGGAGTTGCCGTGAGTTGCATCTTGCATATGAAAGTTCCAACGCTTGATATAACCAGCAAAACCCTTACCTTTAGATGTGCCAGTTACGTCAATCATTTGACCTGCAGAGAAAGTATCTACAGTAATGGACGAACCAACTTCGAAAGCTTCTTGAGCATCGTTACGCAATTCCCACAAGTTGCGACCAGCTTCAGCGTTCGCTTTGGCAAAGTGACCTGCAGCAGATTTAGTAACACGGGAGGCACGACGAGAACCAACAGTAACCTGCACAGCAGAGTACCCATCAGTTTCTACATTCTTGACCTGGATGATGCGATTGGGTTCAACCTCAATCACAGTAACAGGAATGGAAACACCATCATCGGTAAAAATACGAGTCATACCGCTTTTGCGGCCGACAATACCAATCGTCATTTTACTAACCTCTATAGTGTACGGGGCTTTTACCCGCTATGGCCGCCCATTTCAGAGCGTTACACAGTCGCGAAATACCATTATTTCACGACCTTAACATTTACTTAACCGAGACTAATTTGAACCTCAACACCTGCAGCTAAATCCAGCTTCATAAGTGCGTCAACAGTTTTTTCAGTAGGCTCAACAATATCTAGCAAACGCTTGTGTGTACGTATTTCATATTGATCACGCGCATCTTTATTAACGTGCGGGGAAATCAATATAGTAAAGCGCTCTTTGCGAGTTGGTAGCGGAATTGGGCCACGAACTTGAGCACCTGTGCGCTTTGCCGTCTCGACTATTTCCTGAGTGGAAGCATCAATGAGCTTATGATCAAAAGCCTTCAGGCGAATTCGAATGCGCTGATTCTGCATGTAAGCCAAACTCCAATTATTAACTTTAAAGAACACCATCGAGGCACTTAAAATGGAGCCCCTCGAAAGGAGGCGCATTATTAATGACCGAGGCATAAGTTGTCAACACAATATTGACACAAAATAAATAAATCTTTGGAAACGATAATTTTAATTAAAAAACCATTAAAACCAAAGAGTTACAAACAAAAAGGACGCCAACGGCGCCCTTTTATCGACCCACAGCACAATCTACTGAATGATTTTGGCAACGACGCCAGCACCAACAGTACGACCACCTTCACGAATGGCGAAGCGCAAGCCTTCTTCCATTGCAATCGGGTGAATCAAAGTGACTGACATTTGAATGTTGTCACCTGGCATTAC
>JANPKH010000497.1:0-2361 GCA_031425935.1 Gammaproteobacteria bacterium
GTTGACCAGGCCGTAAAAGCTATACCGCCAAAAGTGTTTGAGTGGGAAACTCCCAACGGCTACAAGCTGTCCCTTAAGCAAGGCTGGGGTAAAGACGGTTTGGTCTACAACGCCACCCTGCAAGATAAAGACGGCAAGAAAACCGAGATGGCGCCAGTCAAGGCACAGATCACTTCCAGGGGCGTCAAGGTACCTCTTAAAGAGATGGATTTTGTCGTGGGCGGCGAAAACTTTGGTAAGCTCAACATGGCGCTACAAGTTGACAAGACGGGTTTGAAAAGCGTGGAAATGGCGTTTACCTCCCACGATGGCATCGTCTCCACACTCAAACTCAAACCGCAAGCGTGCGGGCTGGACCTTACGCAAAGCCAGTTGCTTCGCGTCAATGCTGGCAACCCGGCTGATGCACGATTTTGGGCTGAACTGCACCTTGCCCAATCGGCCAAAAAAAATGGCGGCAGTTTAAAAGAAGGCATTCAGGATCTGCTCACCGTCATTCAGCCATCAGCCAGCGGTGTGTACCGAAATCACGGCTCCGATGCATTGGGCGTGCTGACAAAACCACTGAATGCACTGAAAAACGCTGGCGTCGACATGGCGCCTTTAAAACGCCTTCAGGACAAGGCCGCGGACGAGCAAAAAAACTCTGCGCCGTACCGCACCACTAGACGCGACGCCGCCAACTGGATGACGCAAGAGCTAAGCAAAGCCATTGCGCAGGGAAAGATAGCGCCGCTGGATTTAAAGAACGACTACAAAATCAATTACGGAATAGCGTCAATCGTCAACACGCAAGGACCGGTGCAACGAGCCAATCCGGGTGATGGGGTTGGGGTTGAGGGTGCAGGTCCCAAGACCAAAGTCAACCCGCAAACCGATCGCGCCATCAAGGCCAACTGGCGGGAGCTGCAGCAAGTTGCAGCCGGCGCCGGGTATGCAATCGTTCAGCTCGGTAATGGCAGACTGTTTGCCTCTGGTCTCAAGTCAGACAAACAAAGCCAGGGCGTCTTGCTGGAGCGACTGGCTGGTGTGCTTAAAGTAAAAAAAGAACAACTCGCATGGCGCAATGAGTCGCAGAACATCGGCGGTGTAGAGGTAAAAGGAATCACGATTGAACCACGGGTTTTTATGCGATGACATGCACTGACAAGGTTGCGGCAAGCTGCTCTTAAAAAAATAGCTGCTTGCGCCCGTATTTATTGGCTTTCAAGCACTTTTTACTGTGAAGCACTAAGGGATCAAAAAACCGCAGTGTGTGCAGTAGACCCGCAACCAATCGTTACAGACACAGCAGCAGGCGCCTCATTCTGAGCAAGTTTTAGGTGTACTGTCATGTGCCATTTTTGTGGATTGGAATATCGAACCAGGCCAGAATAATTAATAACAAGGGGCGGTTTTGAATTCCGCTAAATGGCCGATGCGGCATTTGATCTTTTGCGTCGTTATCGGCCTTGCTGCTTGTGGTGGCGGCGGCGGTGGGGGCAGTACTGGGGGCGCAGTGGGCCCGACAAACATCGTTGCCAGTTCAAACACTGAAGCGCCCGGCACAGCGCCTAACGCTGACATCGTTTTACCCGCCGAGGTTTCAAACTCGCCATCTACAACATCGACAGCAACCATAACAACATCCGCGCCATCGCATCTCAAATACTTCGGCTTCTATCTCGTCAACACCGGAATCGACGACCCGACCAACTCCGTCGTCAAAACCAACTACACCGACGACGTCAGTTTCTTCACCAACCTGAATCAATATTCGGTGTACGACCCGGCGCAAACTATTGGCAAGGATCTGGATGCCATGGTGGCAGCTTGCACCAAACCCTTCATGTCGATTTCGGCCATTTTTTGGTACCGCACTTACAGCAATGCGCCTAGCGGCAATCGATACGCGCTGTACGCTGACTGGAAAGCGCGATGGGCTGCTTTCAAACTTAAAAACCAGGCTGCCTCGAACCCCAGCCGGATCGGTGCGTTCTACATGCTTGATGAACCCTTGTGGAATGGCGTGCCGTTTGCAGATGTCAATGCCGTATCACTTACGCTGAAGGCTGACTACCCGGCGATCCCCATCTTGATGGTGGAGGCCTAAACCATGCTGCCCAACCTCGTGGTGCCCACCGCGGTTGACTGGATTGGCTTTGACCGCTACAGCGTGTGTGACCCAGCCAACAATGCTGCGTACCTGTGCGACCTGGCCACACTGAAATCAAAGCGCTCCAATAACCAGAAAATCGTCATCATCGGCGACGCGAGTGGCTTCCGTTGTATGAGCTTGAATACGGCGTGACAGCTCATCAAGGCCAATTATTCGCCTTGCAAGGATGACCGATAGGTTGATTAGACTGGCAAGTATTCGCT
>JANPKH010000498.1:0-2063 GCA_031425935.1 Gammaproteobacteria bacterium
CCGACCTGCCCGACCTGCCCTACTCCGCGAGCGCGACGACGGCAAGGGCGAGCACCTTGGTTGCCATCACAATATCCGCAATCGAACAGTACTCGTCGGGCTGATGCGCCAGCGCCAGCTCACCGGGGCCGTACGCCACGCAGTGCGGCACGCCCGCGATGCGCGCGACGTGCTTCTGATCGTAGGTGCCGGGGCTGGCCACGAGCGCGGCCGGCCGGCCGACAACCCGCGCGATCGCGTCGGTCAGCGCGGCAATCACGGGGGCGTCTTCCGGAGCGCGCGTCGGCTCGACGATCATCCGGTCCTCAATCGAGAACCGCACGTCGGGCATGCGCGACTGGGCCTTGGCGACCAGGAGGGCGATCTCCGCGCGCGTGCGCTCGAGTCCCTCTTCGAGCAGGAATCGGCGATCGAATACCGCGCGGCAGCGATCCGCCACGCAGGGACTCGGCGACTCGTCCACCGGTTGGCCCCCCTCGATCCCGTTGATGTTGATGGTGGCGCGGCGCGATCCGTCAGGCACCACCGGCATGGCGGTCACGCGGCCAGCCAGCGCCGGGCCCAGCTCGTCACGCACCAAGTCGAGCAGGTGCGACATGCCCTCGATGGCGCTGACCCCGAGGTACGGCATGCTGCCATGCGCGGTGCGGCCTTCGGCGACCACCTCGAACCAGTAGACACCGCGGTGGCCGACGCAGATGCGGTCCACCCCAAACGGCTCCGGGATAATGACGGCCTTCGTCCGCTCGCGCGAAATCCAGCGATTCTCGGCCAGCCACGCGACCCCGGCGAAGCCGCCGCTTTCCTCGTCCACGGTGCCGCTGATGTCGATGGGCGATTGGTGGGCCACGCCGGCGCGCCTGATGGCTTCGGCGGCAAACACCGCGGCGGCCAGCCCCGCCTTCATGTCGCACGAGCCGCGGCCGTAGAGGCGGTCGCCGACGATCTCGCCCCCGAAGGGGTCGCGCGTCCAGCCCTGGCCCGCGGGCACGACATCGAAGTGGCCGTTGAGGTGAACGGCCGGCCCGGCGGCGCGGCCCGGGTGGCGTCCCACCACGTTAATACGCGGGTGGCGAGCCGTGTGCTCTCGCCTGCCGACCGCGGGCAGCAGTTGGACCTCGGCGCCGTGCGCCCGCAACTGCTCGCCAATCGCCATCGCGCAGGTCTCGTACTCCTCGCCCGGCGGGTTCACGGTGGGAATGCGTACCAGGCGCGCGGCGAAATCGACAATCTCATCGGCGGCCCGGTCCACTGCCGCGATGACGCGGTCGATCGACGTGGGGGTCACGCTCGAATCTTATCCCGGCGTGACCAACCTCGCCGCTCTCCGCTATCATGTCCACGCCGCCAGCGACTTGGCGGACCTCGACGAGGGGCGAACCTGCATGAAGCGGCCAGCAATCGCGATCGGACTGTTTGCTCTGGTGATGGCCGTACGCCCAGGCGCTCAGTCCCCGGCCACGCCGCCGAACCGGACGCTGACGGCGGTCGCCGGCCTCAAGGTCGGACACCACACCCTCAGCGAGCGTCCCACTGGATGCACGGTGATTCTGGTGGACGGCGACGGCGCCGTCGGCGGCGTGTCCCAGCGCGGCGGTGCTCCTGGCACCCGCGAGACCGACCTGCTGGACCCTTCAAACCTGGTCGACAAGGTGAACGCGGTGGTGCTGTCGGGCGGCAGCGCGTTCGGGCTCGACGCCGCCACCGGCACGGTGCGCTGGCTCGAGGAACACAACATCGGCTGGGACGTGCGGATTGCCAAGGTGCCGATCGTGCCGGCGGCCATCTTGTTCGACCTCCCCGTCGGCGGCAATCCGAAAATCCGGCCGACCGCCGACTGCGGCTACCGCGCCGCGGCCGGCGCGACCGCGGCCCCGGTTTCCGAAGGGTCGATCGGCGCCGGCGCCGGCGCCACCGTCGGCAAGAGCGGCGGGCCCGGCCGGTCGATGAAGGCCGGGATCGGCAGCTACAGCATCACCCTGCCCAACGGCCTGAGCGTCGGCGCGATCGTCGCCGTCAACGCGGTCGGCGACATCATCGATCCCGATACCGGCAGGGTCGTC
>JANPKH010000499.1:0-4498 GCA_031425935.1 Gammaproteobacteria bacterium
GCCTCAGCCGCTTCTCTACGGTCGTTAATATCACTCATCACCATTCGCAACACGGCGATACCATCGGCATCTTTTTCATAGGTAGAAGCTAATTCTGCCCAGAATGGCTTGTTATCGATGTTTAACAGGCGCAACTCACATGTCTGTGGCTCAGCTGATTCAATAAGCAGTTTGCGATGGCGGTAGTAAATATCCTGGTCTGCTTTGAAGATGAAGCGGGAAATGGGCTGTTTCACCAAACTGCTGCGATCCCATCCCAGTAATCGCGCAGCCATCAGGTTGGCTTCCAGAATCATGCCGTGTTCACCAACAGTACAGTAGCCGACTGGAGCCAAATCATAGAGATCAAAATACCGTAGGCGTGCGGTATCCAGCTGCCATTGAGTACGGCGCAGCTCCTCATTTTGCATTTCCAGTTCAATCTGATGCACTTGGAGTTGGTGTACTAACTCTTGCATGTCTTCACGCGCGAGCTTTCCCAGATCGATGGCTGCTTTTCGGTTGCCTTCTTTCGCGCCGTCTTGGGCACGTCTACGCGGTACTTGCTCTGCGTAATTTAGCCCTGCACCCGTATTTTTAACACTACGTCGTTCCATCTCGCACCTCTGTTGTTGGAGCAAGTGTTGGCTCAAGTGGTTTTATGGGCTCAATGTTCAAAAGCGCTGACGCATTGGCTTTTTGAAGTGCTTCGCGAATACGCACCATCTCCGTGATATCTACAAAGGTAATTACCGCACCTTCAATAACATGATCGAGGGTGCGGTACGGCAGCATGCGCATGGTGTACCACTTCTTGTCGATGGTTTGCACATCTACTTCTTTGGGTATTAGGGTTTTTAGCACTATCTGGATGTCTGCTACCAAACTATCGTAGCCAACCAAATTTGGAACAATATGCCCTACGGGGCGCCCCACATCGCTGAGGATGAGGTTAATAATCGACGTAGCAGCCGGTGTGAAGCGCAGAATACGTAAGCCGTGGTCTACAAAAATAGTGCCAATGCCAGTTCCTGCCAGAAGGTTATTCATGTCGTTATTGGCGCGCGATAAATCGGTAACTTTCGTTTGTAACTCGGTATTTACCGTGGCTAATTCTTCGTTGATGGACTGTAGTTCTTCCTTGGATGTTTCCAATTCCTCGTTGGTGGATTGTAATTCCTCGTTGATGGACTGCATTTCTTCGTTGGACGATTTTAGTTCTTCGTTAGAGGTTTCCAGCTCCTCGTTAGCTGCATGCAGGTATTCCTCTTTTGCCTCAAGCTCTTCATTCAGTTCAGCAATTTGTGCAATGGCATCTTTGTTAGTGACATCTGCGTTGATAACAAGTGGCACCGCGGCTAACACATTTTTATGTGTGTCCTGAGTTATGGCTTCTTCCCAAATAATAAGAAGTAAAGGGGATTCATGGGTTGCAGTCACGCCTGCAATAACAGGACAAACGGTGAAATTAACCCGGGTGTAATGGCCATTGGTTTTAACGCGCAGATTCGGCACACTTACACGCTCTTTATTACTGGCAGTTTTGTGCAGTGCGACAGTGAGGTCGCGCCTTAAGCCTTCGCGCGCCATTTTCAAAACATTGTTGATACCCGCCTCGCCGGGTGAGGGCTCCAGGTACATGCCGGTGCGGCCGTGCAAATAAAGAATATCTCCCTGGCTGTTAACAAGTGCGCAAGCGGGGTCAAAGTGTTGCAACACAGTTTGTTCAGTCAATTCGCGCAAAGACAGTTTCACTGAATTGGCTGTTTTGGCTCCCGTATTAGTGAGAGCGCCTGGCGGTAATACAATATCTCTCATCGGGGCATCCGGTAGAAAACGGTTCAAAGCAGCACGTTTTGCACTTTGGAAATCTTCTTTACGTTGATATATTTTGGCTTTGCGGTCCAAGGTGCTAAACAAACCGCCAGCCTCACCCACGGTTTCTGATGTGCCCAGAAACAACATGCCAGCGGTGTTTAATGCGTAGTGGAACAGGGCTATAACCTTCTTTTGCAAATCTGAATTCATATAAATGAGAAGGTTACGGCAACTGATTAAGTCGATCTTGGAGAAGGGCGGGTCTTTGATAAGATCATGTTCAGAAAAAACCAACATATCGCGAATATTTTTGTTTATGCGGTAGGCACTCTCATCAGGTTCGGCGCTAAAAAAACGCGCCAATCGCTCTGGTGTTATATCAGCTGCAATACTCGCAGGGAAAAGTCCCACGCGTGCAACGGCGATTGAACGGCTATCAATATCGGTGGCGAAAATTTGTATTTTGTAATTTTTTTTCAGTAGGTCCAAACTTTCTTGTAACAAAATGGCAATGGAATATGCCTCTTCACCGGTAGAGCAGCCTGTTGTCCAGGCGCGAATTACGGCACCGGGAGGTTTTCCCTCAAATAATTTTGGAATGATCTGCTGCTCCAATACGCTAAAGGTATCGGGATCGCGAAAGAAGTTGGTTACGCCGATCAGAAGGTCACGAAACAATGCTTCCACTTCTGTGGGTACTTGTTGTAAGTACTTCACATAGGCTTCTATGCTTTCAATTTGATGAACTGCCATACGCCGTTCAATGCGGCGACAAATAGTATTGGGTTTGTACTGTGAGAAGTCGTGAGTGGTTTGAGTGCGCAATAGAACGAAGATTTTTTTGAGTGCATTCTCATTGAGCTGTAAAGGTGTGGGAAGAGCACCCGGGAGCCTATGAAAAGCATGCTCTACATAAGCGATAAGCTGTGCTGCCATTTCAGCTGGGCTAAGTTCGTAATCAACTAAGCCGGTCGCTATAGCATTGCGTGGCATACCGTCAAATTCACTGGCATCGGGGCGTTGCGCCATCACCATGCCACCTTCACCTTTAATAGCACGCACACCTAAAGTGCCATCGCTACCAGTACCCGAAAGCACAATCCCTATCGCCCGCTCACGTTGGTCTTGCGCTAGCGAACGAAACAAAAAATCAATTGGCAAACGATGCCCGCGCGGCGCGTTGGGTTCAAGCAACTGCAGCGTACCATTCAGAAATGCCATGTCGTGGTTGGGGGGAATAATGTAAGCGCAGTTAATTTGCACCTCTATACCATCTGTAACTTCAAATACTTTCATGCGGGTGTAGTGCTGCACTAACTCGCTGAGAATGCTTTTGTGGTCCGGTGCTAGATGTTGCACCAGTACAAACGCCATGCCGGGTTCAACACCCGCAGGCATACCCGAAAAAAAAGCTTCAAAGGCTGCGAGCCCGCCGGCTGATGCGCCAATGCCTACAATTGGGAAGTCAGTGCGGGTATTTTTGGTAGGTGTTGTAACCGTTTGCACGTCAGATGTTGCTGCTGTAGTAGTTGCAATCTGTTTTTTGTCGTTGTTTTTTGCTGACATGGTTTCTATTCCGACAAATAGCCTCAGGCGCTCACATTTAAGTGAGGTGACATGCAGTGTAAGCGCTAACGGTATTTATTACCGGATAAATCTTCTGAAATGCCAACCTGAAAACTATTTAAGAGTCCGTTTGAGTGACCTAACTTTAACAAAGGGTGAAATTGGCGTGGAAGTTACTTTTTGGTTCGTTTATTTGGTGATTTAAAATTTTTATATCTTAAACAGCGCGCTTATTACTTCTTTTTAATCTTAATAGGAACCCTATAAGAATTGAGTTAGTTGAAGCGCCAAAAAGATGAATATTGCGCCTATTCAACTTTCTGTGACAGGTCTACTATTTCATTAACTGCTTTGTGACTGACGTCACAGGTTAAGGGAGACA
Organism: Gammaproteobacteria bacterium; assembly: GCA_031425935.1. GTDB lineage: Bacteria > Pseudomonadota > Gammaproteobacteria > Pseudomonadales > Cellvibrionaceae > Cellvibrio. The sequence goes on from JANPKH010000499.1 coordinate 3,746, forward strand.
AAATTAGCAGGTATTAGACATAGATCGACATCAACCACACCGCTGCAATATTAATTGCAAAGGTGTTTGTAATAACCCGGTGAGGAAAAAACATGTTAATAAAGACGCCCCACAATAAATTGATCGCGGCTATATCGTTATGCGTACCGCTATTGCTTGCGCAAAATGCGAGTGCAAATAGACCTTACAGCGGTACTCTCCCTAATATGCCTGCCACGCTAGAGGCAGAGAATTACGATTTTGATGGCCAAGGCGATGCCTACAATGACGCCACTGTCGGTAACATTGGTGGTGCCTATCGCAATGAGAACGTAGACCTTGAAGCTGCTGCAGGTGGCGGGTTTAACGTAGGTTGGTTTGATCCGGGCGAGTGGGTAGAGTATTCAGTGAATGTCCCAACTGCCGGCGTTTATAATCTAACCTCTAGAGTTGCTACTACTGGTAGCGGTACTCTCCACTATGAATTTTACGGCGCTACAAGAGTTGATTCGGCGAACGTATCTTTTGGTTCTACAGGCGGCTGGCAAAACTGGATCACAACTGCCAGCACTTCAGTGACGTTGAATGCTGGTTCTCATGTAATACGCGTATCGCAAATGGGTGGAGGCTTCAACCTCAACTCTTTCACAGTAGCTCAGCAAGGCACGCCACCGACTAATCTACCCACCGCATATTCAGGTTATACAGGTGTTTATTCTGGGTACACCCTTAAGTACGACGACCGTTTCGACAATCTTAATACGAATGTATGGG
>JANPKH010000500.1:0-2382 GCA_031425935.1 Gammaproteobacteria bacterium
CCGGCATCGATCTCGGCCATCATCCGGTCGACGTCGGCGCGGTCGCGCACCGCGTGGACCCCGGCAAAGCTCCCGCCGTCGCAGGTCAGCCGCCGCGGATCGCCCCCGGTTGCCCAGATCAGCTGGCCATAACCAAGCGTCGTGCCGTCATCGATCATGACGGTTTTTGCCTGCGGATCGAGCGAAGTGACAGTCTTGCCGAGCCGCAGTTCGACCGCCTTGTCGGCCCAGAACTGCGGCGGACGGATGTAGAGCCGCGAAAACTCTTTTTGGCGCGCGAGGTATTCCTTGGAAAGCGGCGGGCGCTCGTACGGAGGCTCGTTCTCACGCCCGACCAGCACGATGCGGCCCGCAAAGCCCTGCTGGCGCAGCGCCAGTCCGGCCTGCGCCCCGCCGTGCCCGCCGCCCACGATCACGATGTCTGAATGGTCCATACCGCGCGCTTGGGGGAATGGGTGTGGGCAGGTCAAGGGCGGGTGTTATCCGGCCCCCCGCGTCAAAACCCTACCGCCCCAACAAATTCCTTGCCTGGCTGGCAATCTGCGCGAGCATCGCCGGGGTGAGCGGTGCGGCCGCCTGGGCGCGGGCCACCAGCGCGCGGAACTGGCGGACCGCAACGGCATTTTGCTCGCCCCACCGCTCGACCAGTTCGGCGGGCGCGACGCCCTTGGCGCGGCGAAGGAATTCGAGCCGGACCTGCTGAAAATCGCGTGCGAGGCCCGCGACGAGCAGCCGCTCCCACGGATCCGACGGGCTCATCCGGGTCGCGGTCATCTGCGCCCAGTCGAGCCCGAGCAGCGCGCCGAGATCGGTGAAGGCGCGGGTCAGCGCGATGGGATCGGTCTTGCTGTCGCGCGCCAGCCGGGCGAGCCCGACCGCGCCGTCCATGTCGAACAGCTTGGCAACCGCCGCCGCCGCCGCGTCGGGGGCCCCACCCACCCGGAATTCGTCAAGCATCCGCGCCGAATGCGCGCGGCCCTCGGCGTTGAGCAGTTTGCCGGTCTGCCCGGCAAGTCGCGCGACACCAGGGGCAAGGTCGGCGACCAATTTGGAAACGCGCGTTTTCGCCTGACTGGCGCGCAGCAGGTCGGCAATGTGATCGGCCATGGCCGCCGCCGCGCGATCGAACAGCAGCAAGCGCGCCGCCTCGGGCATCTTGGCGGTGTCGAGCGTGGCCCATACCGCCTGCATTCCGAGCAGGCGCTCGGCGGCAACGAACGCGCAGGCGACATGCGCCAGCGGCGCGCCTTCCTCCTCGACCAGCTCGAACGGATGGATCACCCCCAGCCGGTTGATCATGCGATTGGCGATCCGGGTGGCAATAATCTCGCGCGCCAGCCGGTGACTGAGAATATCGGCGCGGAACTTCTTGCGCATCGCGGGCGGGAAGGCATCGAGCAATTCGTCGGCGAGACCCGGATCGTCGGGCAGCGTGCTGTCCTCGATAGCGGCCTGAAGCACCAGCTTGGCGCTCGACAGCAGCACCGCCAGTTCGGGTCGGGTCAACCCGGCACCCTCGGCGGCGCGGCGGGTGAAGCCTTCGTTTTCGATCAAGCCTTCGGTCTTGCGATCGAGGCTGCCGCGATCCTCGAGCTGCTCGATCAGGCGGATCGCTGATGGCGTGGCGCGCGCGCCGGCCGCCTGCGCGATCGACAGCGCCAGTGCCTGCAACCGGTTGTCCTCGAGCACATGCGCGCCGACCGCCTCGGTCATGCTTTCGAGCAGGCGGTTGCGCGCGGGCAGAGTGATCCGCCCGGCTCGCCGCGCCGAAGCCAGTGCGATCTTGATGTTGACCTCGTTGTCCGAGCAATCGACCCCGGCCGAATTGTCAATGAAATCGGTGTTGATCCGGCCAGAATGAAGGGCGTATTCGATCCGCGCGGCTTGGGTGATCCCCAAATTCGCGCCTTCCCCGATGACCTTTGCCCGCACTTGTGTCGCATCGACGCGCACCGAATCGTTGGCCGGATCGCCGACCTGCGCGTGGATTTCGGCGCTGGCCTTTACGTAAGTCCCGATCCCGCCGAACCACAACAGGTCGACATCCGCGGCGAGGATCGCGTGGATCAGCCCATCGGGATCGATGTGAGTGGACTCCACCCCCAACATTGCGCGGACTTCCGCCGAGAGCGGGATCGCTTTCATCGAGCGCGGGAACACTCCGCCGCCGGAAGAGATCAGCTTCGGGTTGTAATCGGCCCAGCTCGAACGCGGCAGAGCGAATAATCGCGCCCGCTCCGCCCAGCTTTTGGCGGAATCGGGATTGGGATCGAGGAAGATATGGCGGTGGTCGAACGCTGCAACCAGTTTGATCGCCTTCGACAACAGCATTCCGTTGCCGAACACGTCGCCCGACATGTCGCCGCAGCCCGCCACGCGCAC
>JANPKH010000501.1:0-2354 GCA_031425935.1 Gammaproteobacteria bacterium
GATGGCAATAACGACGTGAATTTATTTGGCGCAAAAGCCAAGGGCGTTCGCCAAGTTATCCCCGTAACTTTGCAGGAATAGTGCGATGAAATTATTACAAGTTATTTCGTTACTCATGGATTATCCAACAGAAACGATTGATCAATCGCGCGCAGAGCTGCTGGAAATTGTTACGCAATCAGCACTCACTGCGGAATTAAAAAAGTCACTGAGCGATTTTATTTATAGTCGCTGCGCCATGCGCTTACTAGATTGGCAATCTGAATACGATGGTTTGTTTGAGCGTGGTCGTTCGGTATCGCTGTTATTGTTTGAGCATATTCACGGCGAATCCCGTGATCGTGGTCAGGCAATGGTGAATTTGCAACAGCAATATCAAGCTGCAGGTTTGGATATAGCGGCCTTGGAGTTGCCAGATTACATTCCACTTTATTTGGAATTTTTATCCACGCAAGGCGATACCAATGCACAAATTGGTTTGGAAGAAGTTGCGCATATATTGGCGGTACTGGCATGTCGCTTGGATGAGCGAAAAAGTAATTATGCGGCGCTTTTTCACGGGTTGTTGCATTTATCGCAAGTGCAAGTTGACCTTGGCGATATTCAACAACAAATTAAGAGCGAGCAACGCGATGACACGCCTGAAGCTTTAGATAAAGTGTGGGAAGAGGAGACGGTAAGTTTTACTGCTGAATCAGATGCAGATGCCTGCGGTATTAGCATTAAACGCCCCACTCAGGCTCAAAGCAAAGATTACCAGGAATTTATTAATGTTGAATCGCTGTTAAATTTCCATGCGGGCACTCGCGTTCAGGAGCCACTATGAATTATCTCAATATGATTGCGTTCGGAATTTTTCCTTACATCGCTATGATCGTGTGTTTTATTGCAACCTGGGTGCGTTACGACCGCGAGCAATATACGTGGAAAGCAGGCTCCAGCCAGTTGCTTGAAAGTAAAATGTTAAAGCGCGGCAGTATGCCGTTTCATATCGGCATTATTATGGTGTTGATGGGACATTTTGTAGGATTATTAACGCCGGTTGAGGTGTGGCATTTTTTAGGTATTCACGCAGAGTTTAAACAATTAATAGCCATGGGTATGGGCGGATTTTTTGGATTAATTTGTTTGTACGGCATGGTGATATTAATTGTGCGCCGCTTAACAAATCCACGTGTGCGGGCTACTAGTAGCACTATGGATATAGTTGTTTTACTCATGTTGTTTGTGCAATTACTTTTAGGACTAGCATCTATTTTTGTATCAGCAAATCATTTGGACGGTTCGGAAATGATGATGCTAATGAGCTGGGCGCAAAATTTCGTAACCTTCGATGCTATTGCTGCTGCACAAGCGATAGAACCGGTACATTGGATTTATAAACTGCATGTGTTTTTTGGTATGACTTTATTTATTGTCTTTCCCTTTAGTCGCCTCGTGCATATTGCTAGCGTACCGGTTAAATATTTTGGTAGAAATTATCAAGTGGTTAGAAAGAGGGCGTGGAAATGATTCAAGTAAACCAAGCCGTTATCACTGAGAAAATTATTTTTTCAGAAATGCAATATCACCCTGCAGATTCACAGCGTGAAGCCATGGTTAAGGCGGCAGAATCGCTCATTATTTCAGAGTTGCTGCGTCAACGCGCAAAAGCCTTGGGGCTAGTGGTAGCGGGTGATGATGAAAACACATCTAATGACGATTTTTTGGAAGCGCTTATTACTTATGAGGTTGCTATCCCCACGGCAACGCTTAAAGAATGCGAACATTATTTTCAGCAGAATCAAAAACGCTTTACCAGTTCGCCTATTCTTGAAGTGCAGCATATTTTATTGGCTGCTGAACCGAGTGATGATGAAGGGCGTATTCTTGCCAAGTTAGATGCAGAGAAAACTATTATTAGTTTACTGGCGGGTGCAGATTTTGGTGAGCTTGCGCGCACATTGTCTGCTTGTCCTTCAAAATCTGAGGATGGCGATTTGGGGCAGATTAGCCGAGGCCAAACCGTTCCGGAATTCGAACGCCAATTATTATTGGGTACTGTCGGGTTAATGGCTAAGCCCATAGAAACCCGTTACGGTTTTCACGTGGTAAAAATTAATCGCATTACGCGAGGCAATCAGTTGCAGTTTTCCCATGTGCAAAACAATATTGCCAGCTACCTCAATGAAAAGGTAAAACGTAAAGCCATTGCCCAATATATTCAAAATTTAATTGCAGATGCTGAAATTGAAGGTTATGACTTTAATGTGAGTAATCGACCACTCGTTCAATGAAAAACGGAAACCTGTGGTTGAAGTTGTTGAACCACAGAAAGCAATCATTGCTCATAATTTTTCTTAAATACTAAACCG
>JANPKH010000502.1:0-7833 GCA_031425935.1 Gammaproteobacteria bacterium
GAAGGCATGCTCGATGCCGAAAAAGCCATAGTGCGTTTCTTAAATTTAATCGCTGGTGAACCGGATATCGCCCGCGTACCGATTATGGTGGACTCATCCAAATGGGAAGTTATCGAAGCCGGTTTAAAATGCATTCAAGGCAAACCCATTGTTAACTCCATCAGCTTAAAAGAAGGCGAAGAAGAGTTTTTACACAAAGCCAAACTCTGCATGCGTTATGGCGCGGCAGTCGTGGTGATGGCATTTGATGAACAGGGCCAAGCCGATACTCAAGCACGTAAAAAAGAAATTTGCGAACGTTCTTATCGCACGCTCGTCGATAAATTAAATTTTCCACCAGAAGATATTATTTTTGACCCGAATATTTTTGCCGTCGCCACCGGCATAGAAGATCACAATAATTACGCTGTAGATTTTATTGAAGCCACACGTTGGATTCGCCAAAATTTACCTCATGCAGGCATTAGCGGCGGCGTATCAAACGTGTCCTTTTCATTTCGCGGTAACAATCCACTGCGCGAAGCCATTCACTCAGTATTTCTATACCACGCGATTAAAGCGGGTATGAATATGGGCATTGTTAATGCCAGCCAGTTAGCGGTATATGACGATTTACCCAAAGAATTAAAAGACAAAGTAGAAGATGTAATCCTCAACCGCTCTGCCAACGGCACTGAAGCCTTGCTCGATATCGCCGAAAAATATCGCGGCGACGGTTCAACTGGTGAAGTGAAAGAAGATGAAGAATGGCGTTCATTTTCTGTTGCTAAACGAATCGAACACGCACTCGTAAAAGGCATCACTGCGTACATTGAAGCCGATACCGAAGAAGCGCGCTTACACTACCCTCGCCCACTCGATGTCATCGAAGGCCCGCTAATGGACGGCATGAATGTGGTGGGTGATTTGTTTGGCGAAGGTAAAATGTTTTTACCGCAAGTGGTTAAATCCGCGCGAGTAATGAAGCAGTCCGTGGCTTATTTACAACCCTTTATTGAAGCCGCAAAAACGGAAGCATCAAAACCTAATGGCAAAATTGTTATGGCTACCGTAAAGGGCGATGTGCATGACATTGGCAAAAATATTGTTGGTGTAGTTTTACAATGCAACAACTTTGAAGTGATTGATCTCGGCGTCATGGTGCCGTGCGATAAAATTTTACAAGTTGCCATTGAGCAGAACTGCGACATCATTGGTCTTTCGGGTTTGATTACACCATCACTCGACGAAATGGTAACAGTCGCGCGGGAAATGGAACGTCGCGGCATTAACAAACCTTTATTAATCGGCGGCGCCACTACATCCAAAGCACACACCGCTGTAAAAATTGATCCTGCGTTTAAACTGAATCAAGTTGTATATGTGCCCGATGCTTCACGCGCAGTTGGCGTGGCGAGTAATTTATTATCCGACGAGTTACGCCCAGCATTCATCGAAAGTCTGCAAGCGGATTATGTAGCTGTACGCGAACGCAATGCTAACCGCAAACCACGCGGCACAATCAGAACTTACGCGGAGGCTATTGAGCATAAAGCAAAATTAGATTGGGCTGCTTATACACCACCCACTCCACTCTTTACCGGTATAAAAGTATTTGAAAATTATCCGCTGGAAACTTTAGTAGAACTGATCGACTGGACACCTTTTTTTATGAGCTGGGAGCTCGCAGGAAAATATCCGCGAATTTTAAATGACGAGGTAGTTGGTGAAGCAGCACGCAATTTATTCGCCGATGCACAACAAATGTTGCACAAACTAATTGATGAAAAACTGATTAGTGCTAACGGCGTAATTGGCTTTTGGCCAGCGAATACTGTTAATCATGATGATATTGCAGTTTACGATGCCGATTCAAAAAATAGCGGTAAACAAATTTCTACCTTACATCATATTCGCCAGCAACAACAAAAACCCGGTAACGATAAAGCCAATTTTTCGCTCGCAGATTTTGTTGCACCTATAGAATCTGGCAAACAAGATTACATCGGCGGCTTTGCAGTAACTGCCGGTATTGGTGCAGAAGAATTAGCTAAACAATATCAAGATGCCGGTGATGATTACAACAGCATCATGGTAAAAGCCCTTGCCGACCGTTTAGCAGAAGCTTTCGCTGAGCATATGCATATGCGAGTGCGCAAAGAGTTCTGGGCTTACGATCGTGAAGAAAATCTCACCAATGATGATTTAATCCGCGAAAAATACAAAGGCATTCGCCCTGCGCCTGGTTACCCTGCTTGCCCGGATCACACCGAGAAAACACAATTGTTTCAATTACTCGAAGCAGAAAAAAATACGGGAATTACGTTAACTGAGCATTTTGCGATGTTGCCAACAGCTGCAGTTTCCGGTTGGTATTTTTCGCATCCGCAAGCGGAGTATTTTGCGACAGGGAAGATTGAAAAAGATCAGGTAGAAAGTTTGGCGGAGCGTAAGGGGATGACAGTGCAGGAGATTGAGAGGTGGATGAGTCCGGTATTGGCGTATGAGCCGGAAGTACAATAAAAAAAATTAATATGACATTGCCTGCGGCACGCCTCACTTTTCTTTGCTTCGCCAAAGTAAAGTAAGCAAAAGAAAGGCGACCGACTCGTTCGTGTTTCCTGCGCTTCTCAGATAATTCCCGCCGTTCCGACGCGACATCCATGCCGCGACGTCACTAAAACGCACTTCCTGTGCGTTTTGCAGAAATTTTCTTCCGATGCTCGGCGAACTCATATGGGATAAAAAACAAATACGGCGCATTGCTTCGCAATTGCGCCGTACGAAAGGAAATAGAATTATGAATTATCGGACATTGTGAAATATAGGGGCATTATTTAGTAGTTGCTAGCAACCACATTTTTCAACAGTTCTTCCTTGCGCAATGCAACCTGTGCACCTAATCGCCACAAATCAATTTTTCCTGATACATGTGCTTTAGGAAAGAGCTTGCTTTGCTTTTCTTTAACATGCTGTTTTACATGCTCACCAAGCACTCTAATTTTGATATCGTAGATATCACTATCGGCATCAAGGCTTTCAATTTCCAAAATCAAGTATTTTAAAACGGCATGGCTCATTGTGGCCGCTGAAACTACGCCTTTTTCTTTTAATGCTATTTTTACTGCCGGGTGAAATATTTCTTCTTCAATTTGCATGTTAATCATTAATGTTTTGCAAATTTTTTCCGCTACGTTTTGCTTTTCAACTATTGATTGTGTGCGTTCATATTTGGCGAATAAATTAACAACCGCTTGATCACCAGAACTTAAAAAAGCTATAGCATCTAAAATTTGAGGTGATGTTTCAAACAGTATCTCTCTAGCGCTATTTGTCACGATTAACTCCTAAAAATTTGTAATATAAATAAACTAATGGTTTATTTCAGAAATATGGCCTCCCCCACCAAAATAGTGCTTTATTTATTTTGATGAGCACGGAATGCGCGCACAATAATCATTTAAACGAAAAGCATCCGTTCGATAACACACAAACTGATAAGTCACGAATTTCGTGATTTTCAAAAAACGATAAATTTAAGTTTTTAAGCACTTCCCAAGTCGCTTACCGCACTACATTAATGAGCTGAATTATTTACCTTGCTTACCTTACAAATTATCTACAATAAATATTATATATAACAATCATTTTATTACCCAATAACTCTACTAAAACTACATTAAAGGTAATTTATTACCTAAATATTGATATCTTAAAATAATAAGTATATATTTACCTTAAATTAGCTTATTTATACATTTAAAGGATGAAATATACCTTTTATGAACTACCTCTCTATGACTAATACCGCCATAGCTGCCGAACTAGGAAACCGGTTGGAACGTCTACGTCTGGAGCGAAATATTCCGCAACAAGCGCTGGCGGATGAGATTGGTATTACTCCGAAGAGTTATCGGCAGATGATTACTGGCGGCGGCAAGCTGGAGAATATTATTGCGGCTTTGCGGGCGCTGGATTGCTTACAACAGTTGGATAATTTTTTACCCGAGCCACCACCTAGCCCGCTGGCGCAACTGAAACTTAAAGGCAAAGAACGGTTGCGGGCGCGGCAACCCAATTACAAAACAACGAGTGACCATACGAATGAGGTTGTAAAAGAGCCAAGGCTGGATTGGTAATGCAAAATCTCGCACAAGTATGGCTATGGAATAAGTTGGTGGGCGCACTCGCGTGGGAGCCAGCAACGGCGACGGCGACTTTTGAATACACACCAGCGTGGGCGCAAACTGGAGTACAGATTGCGCCATTACATATGCCCACAACCCATAACCTCACAAAAATAAAAACTGCACAAATTTTTCGTTTTCCTCAACTCAATTACGATACTTACAAAGGCTTACCCGCTTGTTTTGCCGACACTCTACCCGATGATTTCGGTAATGCGGTGATCAATGCGTGGCTGTCACGTAATGGCCGCGACCCAACCAGCTTTAATCCTTTAGAGCGATTACTTTACACCGCAAAGCGCGGCATGGGCGCACTTGAATACGCACCAGCATTGCGTCAAACCCAAAGTGCCAGCGGTAAATTGGAATTAGAATCCCTGATCAATATGGCACAGCAAGTTTTAGATCAACGCACACAAGTTTATGATCAGATTCATGCGCAAGAAGATCTCAGCGGCATTCTGCAAGTAGGTACATCTGCAGGCGGCGCGCGCGCAAAAGCATTGATTGCCATTAACCCGGAACGTACCGAAATTTATTCCGGCCAAGTAGATGCACCCACAGGCTTTGAACATTATTTATTAAAATTTGATGGCGTCATTGAACACGGCAGTAGCCGCGAAACATTTGGTGACCCTCAGGGTTTTGGACGCATGGAGTATGCGTATTATTTGATGGCAAAAGATGCTGGCATCCAGATGTCACCTTGCGAATTATTAATAGATGGCAAGCGAGCTCATTTTTTAACAAAACGCTTTGATCGCATTGGAAATTATAAATTGCATTACCAATCACTCTGCGCCATGGATCATGCGGACTACAAAAAACCCGGCCATTATAGTTACGAGCAATTATTTTCTGTTGCGAGGCAATTGCGCTTACCTCGCATCGAAGCAGTGGAAATTTACCGCCGCATGGTGTTCAATATTGTGGCGCGCAATCATGATGATCACACCAAAAATACCGGCTTTTTATTGGCAGGCCCGCACGAACAATGGCAGCTCGCCCCCGCATTTGATGTGGCTTACAGCTACAAACCAGGTTCGCCCTGGGTCGATTCACATCAACTAAGTTTAAATGGTAAACGTGATAATTTTGTACACAATGATTTTATGCAAGCGGCTAAACTCATTAGCAATTTCACTAAAGAAGCTAAAGATATCATTCAACACGTTATTAATGTTGTTAGCGAATGGGAGCATTATGCGAGCACCGCCGGGGTAGATGGTGATTTCACAAAAAAAATAAAACAGAACTTACGATTACAATTATAAAAATATGCTGTTTCCTACAATCCTTTCAGCCCCAGCGTTTTAGATTGCTCACGCAAAAATGCTAAGTGCCCATCACGGGTTGGCTCACCTGCATAAGGCAAAATAGTCCAAAGTTCTTTACCAACAATTTCTTTGCCAGGTGCTAATTTCTTATAAGGTGTATGCACCTCCATTTCTATTACACCATCTTGTAGTTTATTGGGGAGATAATCATAATAAAGTTCGATCTGACCTTGCTCAGGATGGATGGCTGACAACGGTTGATACGAAAACTGGATAATAAATACTTGTTCATTATGAAAACCAGCCATCCAGCCTGCGGTAGGTTGAATCATTAACTTCACCTTCCCGGCATTTTTTTTGGAAGCCATTTCCATTAAATTTAACGAAAATATATTTTGTTGAATGTTCGGAACAAAGGCATCTTGAACTGTACCTGCAAACAGCTTTACCCGCACATCATTTTCACTAGCAACCGGAACATAAACTTGGGTGCGTGCACTAACACGAGTATTAAACCAAACATCCCAAGCAACACTTTTTTTACGAATGTTTTTTGCAATAACTTTTAATTCAAGGCTATTTTTATTATTAGAAACTAACGAGAAACTTTTCGTTATTATCAATCCGGAAACAGGGCTTTTAGGGCTCTGTATTATTATTTTTTTGGATGATTTTTCGAGCACTTTGTTTTTAGCGAGAGCCAAATAAGGATCAGGCGGCCACGCTGCTTTCTTAGCAGCACGAATCTTATTAACCGTTTGTTGTGACCACCATTGGCTTTGGGGACCAATCCACATTTCATGCCCTAAATAAGCAACCGCGTCTGATTCTGAATTGACAATCGGATTAGGATTGGTAACAACAGCCTCGCCTACTTTTAAAAAATTTGGCTTATCGACTAACGAAAAAGATAAAAGCCTACCACCAATATCAGGGGTAATTTCCGATTGAACAACATTATTAGTAAGACTGAATGTATGAACTTGCGCACCCACGGTGGTCGCGCACAATAATCCTGCTAAAAACAACCCAACTTTCATAACGAAAACACCATAACTGTTTGTGCGTAAAATATTAGCAAACGAAACCTATAATAAATAGTGTTATTACAACAGAGTTATTATGAATAATGACTAAAAAATTTTCATATGTTTAACATCAGAAATTTATAAAAGCTTCAAATGCTGAATTAAGATGAGTGTGTAAAAATCAGCTCATCAACTTGCTTTCGCAAATACTGGTAACGCTCATATTGAGGATTGTCGATTTGAATAGATGATATTCGCTCTAAAGATTTACGGCATACCTTTTCAAACCCAGGTTGCGCTCCATTTTCTTTGACTTCTGAAATAACAGCTTGGATAAGATTCAAATTTAAACCAATATGACTTGGGAAAATAGAAATTGCATTTGTAAAAATTCCAATAGCCTCAGTGAATTTCTTCTTATCATAACTATCTATTCCATTTTTAGTGATTTTTGCAACCTTTTCACAACCAGCTTGACTGATTGGTGTATCTGTCATTGCATCTATCCTTCCTACAAATGATTCGTCCCCTGAAAATTTTTCTACCAATTCTTGTAACAACTTATTAGCGCCATCTTTATCGCCCTTGGCAATTAAGGTTTGTGCTAACTCTAACCCAGCCTCAGGAGAGAGCAAATCTTTTTTATCTTCATAAATTTCTTTTGCTTTGTCTAAATATATTTCAGCTTCAGCCAATTTATTTTGATTCACTAACGATCGCGATTTTAATGAGTTCGCTTGTACTTTAGCCCCAGTATCAAAACACGGCCTTTTTTCTAACCGCTGCAATACTTCAAACGTTTCTTTTGCGAAGGCACTAGTCGTTTCCCCTTGCTCAGAGGTTAGATCTGTGAGCTCACGAGCGAGCACAAAATAATCTTCAGGGGACTCATGATAAGAGTTGCGTGCTGTTTTAATGACGAGACGATTTGCATCAAGGCACACTTCAGTATCATCATTTAATTTGGCCACAGTGGCTAAACGACGTAAACGAAAAACGGATTTTGGTGAAATCTCCACAGCGTCTTGCATGGCCTTTTGCGCTTTAATCGTGTCGCCTCTTTTATTGTAAGAGTCGGCTAATAAATCATGCGCTTCCACAATACGCTTATCAGCGGAGATTACTTCTATTAAACTTTTTTCAGCTTTTTCATATTCTTTTTTAGCTACCTGTGTTTTCCCCAAACCTAGCTTGGCCCAGAGTACAGGTCGCTCAGCCAACACACTCGTATAAATTTCTTCTGCACGAGTGAAATTAAGTAAGCGTAAATTCATTTCCGCTTGAATTTGTAAACAAGCACTACGATAGCTGGTGTTATCATCCAGGCGCTCTTGGCAACGCTTTTCGGCAGCCGCATAATCC
>JANPKH010000503.1:0-1749 GCA_031425935.1 Gammaproteobacteria bacterium
CGATTTACGCGATGTCGCAGCTGGTCACCGGCGTGGCGCTGAATGCGCCCGACGTCGGAGGTTCTCGTGGCATGCAGCAAACCTACATGTCGACGCGCGGCTTGACCTCGGCCAACAACATCGTCCAGGTCGATGGTCTGATGATCAACGGCCTCGACGGTGACGGCGCGGTTCAGCAGTACGTCAACAACCAGATGATCCAGGAGATGAGCTACACCACCGCCGGCGCCGGTGCCGACGTCTCGCCCGGCGGCGTGCGCGTCAACATCGTGATGAAGGACGGCGGTAACCAATTCAACGGCACGTTCTTCGGCGCTTGGAATGACGGCAAGTGGCAGTCTGACAACATGACTGATGCACTACGCGCACGCGGTCTGCGTGCGGCGGACAAGGTCAAGAAGATTTACGAGTTCAGCGGCAGCTTCGGCGGACCGATCAAGCGCGACAAGCTCTGGTTCTTTGTCGCCGGGCGGCTGAGCGGCGTCGACGCGCCAATTGCCGACACCTTCTACGTGCCATCGGGCGCCACCCAAGCCGACTGTCAGGCCGGCCGCGTGACGTGCGAGCAGGGCATCGATGACCAGTTCATCAACAGCGCCACGCTACGTCTGACGTGGCAGGTGAGCGCCCGCAACAAGTTGTCGTTGTACTACGAGGAAATCGACAAGTTCCGCGGCCATGGCATGAATGCCGGCGACGATCCGCTGACGGCATCGCAGATCTGGACGTCCCCGCGCTACAACGATGCGGTGTTGCGGTGGACCAGCGCGATCAGCAGCAAGCTGCTGTTCGACGCTGGCTACTCGTTCAATTACGAGGAGTACGTCATCACCAACCAGGACGGCATCAACAAAGACCGCGGCACCAATGAGTGGTATGCCGGGGCCAGCCGGCGTGACGCCACGCTGGTCACCCTGCGCAACGGTCTGGCCAACTGGGGTGGCCGCTATCCGGTGCGCTTCAACAGCCAGGCATCGGTGTCGTACGTGACCGGCGCGCACAGTGCCAAAATCGGTTTCCAGTACAACTGGGGCGATTACATCAACACCCGCGAGACCAACGGCGACCTGCAGCAGGTCTACCTGAGCGGCGTGCCCAGTTCGGTGACCGTCTACAACACGCCGCTGCGCTACAAGGACGCGTTGCTTGGGGATCTCGGCATCTACGCCCAGGACACCTGGACCATCAACCGGCTCACGATCAATGCCGGCCTGCGCTGGGAGTACCTGAAGTCGGAAGTCTCGAAGCAGGAGTCGGGCGCCGGCCGATTCATCGGCGAACGCAAATTCGACCCGATTCCGATGCCGGTGTGGAAGGACCTGTCGCCGCGATTTGGCGCGGTCTACGACCTGTTCGGTAACGCCAAGACCGCGGTCAAGTTCGGCCTGAACCGCTACAACGAGTCGCGGACGACGTTTTTCGCGAATCGCTACAACCCGCTCGCCATCTCGGCGGCCTCGCTCAGCTGGACCGACATCAACGCCGACGACATTGCCCAGGGCGAACTGGGCTGCACCTATCTGACCGCCGGATGCGAGATTAACCTGGCGCAATTGCCGGCGTCGTTCGGTCGCTCGCAGTTGAACCGCGTTGACCCGGATTTCAAGCGAGTCTTCAATGTCGAGACGACCGCCGGCATTCAGCACGAGTTGTTCCCCCGGGTCTCGGTCAGCGCCAATTGGTACCGCCGCACCTTCCATCGCCTGCGCGTGACCGACAACCTGCTGCGCACGATGGGCGACTACATCC
>JANPKH010000504.1:0-1688 GCA_031425935.1 Gammaproteobacteria bacterium
CTCGACTGCCAGGCGCCGGGCCGGTTCACCGCCTTGAAGTCGCCGCTGAAGCGGTTGCCGCCTTCGCGCGGAATCATGTTCAGGCGCACGCCGCCCGACGAAGTCTCGGCACCGATGCCGGCGGTCTGGTAGCTGACCTCGGCGTTCATGGAGTCGTTGTAATAGCTCTGGATGGCGCCATCACCCTGCAGGCCGTTGGTCATCTGGCCGTCCACCAGCACCGTGGTATTGGCCGTCGTCATGCCGTGGGTCGACATGTAGGTCTGCTGCATGGCGCGCGCGCCGCCGGTATCCGGCAGGCTCAGGTTGACGCCGACTACTAGTTGGGCCATGCCTTGAATGGTGCGGCCGGTGGGGATGGCGTCGATGGCTTCGCGATTAAGCACCGAGGTCTTGGCCGCCGTGGTGACGTCCACCACCGGGGAGGACCCAGTGACGGTGATCGTTTCTTCCAGGGAGCCGACCGCGAGCTCGGCGTTGATCGTTGCGGTGAACTCGGCCTGAATCTGAAGGCCATCACGCCGGAACGTCTTGAAACCGGGCAGCGTGAACGACACGTTGTAGGTGCCAGGCCGGAGATCGCCGATCCGATAGTTGCCGTCGCCGTCGCTGATCGCCGACTTGACCTTTTCGATCAAAACGTCGCTCGATGCCTCAACGGTGACGCCGGGCATTGAGGCGCCCGTGGTGTCTTTCACCACGCCGGTAATCGCGCTCTGGGCGTATGCGGCCGTTGACAGGAGCATCGCTCCGACACCGATCAGCCCCGCCCTCACAAACATTCCTCGCGCCATGCTTCCCCTCCTAAACGCAATCGAGGCCAGACGTGGGCAGAATGGTCCACGCCTGGCTCGATCAAAGACAACGTCGCACTCAGATGCCGCGGCCTCACCACCTCATTTGAACGCCTAACCTGAACATGCGGCCCTGCAAGACACTGGACGGCTGCTGATAGGCCGCGGTAGCGAAGTTGGTCGAACGGTACGACAGCTCGGTGTTGGCATTGAGCACGTTGAAAACGTCAACTTGCCCCTGCACGCGAGTGCCCCCGATCTGGAACCACTTGGCCGCACTGAGATCGAGCTGATTCAGCCGCGGCAGAAACTCCGTGCCGGGCGCCACCAGCGGCACCGTGATGGAGGCGGAGGTCAGCGTTGGCGCCACGAGCGCGCCGGCCGGACAGGGCGCCGGGCAATTGGCCGGATACCGGGTGGTGCGGGTAATCAGATAATTGGTGCCTACAGGGCTGCCGGTGTCGCCATAGCCAGGGCCGCTGATCTTGTTGCCCACGGTGGTGGTCAGACCGAGCGGACGTCCCGCCCCGCTCTGGAACGCGGCACTGAATGAAACGCCCCACCCAATCGGATACGTGCCGGCCAGCTTCAAGGTGGGCCGGTACGGGATGCCGTTCGTCGAGTCGTCACAGTACAGCAGCATCGTGGGGTCGTCCGGCTCATCGCAGATGTTGCGCATGTTGCGCTCGGTCACAAAGCCGCCGAACAGGCTGCCGCCTCCGGGCAGCCGAGCATTGACGTTGAAGTCGTAGCCCGTGTAGATGTGACTGCGCTCGTCGCCGGCATTGGTGTCAAAGTTGTCGACGCGACTCACCGCCGCCGGCGACACGTCGTAAATCGTCAACGGCGTGCCATTCATCGGGTTGAAGATGTTGAACGGGATGTAGTCGCCCA
>JANPKH010000505.1:0-5032 GCA_031425935.1 Gammaproteobacteria bacterium
CATCTTGTCCTTCCTGAGCGTGTTGCAGTATAAAGATGATATCGTTTGATTTATGTAAATGATAATCATTATTATTTGAGAGGTAATAGGAAGTCAATAGCAGGCCCAAATTTTGGCGGCTAGTCCTACAAAAGCAGAGAAATTGAAGGTAATTAAGGAATAGGGTGGTGGGTGCGAAGGTTAAGCAAATAAGTGCAGCTCAATATTTTTAACCTTTATAAGTTTTATGGCGCCGGAATACTTGCTGTTCAATAGGCTTATTGCTTGTAATAGTTAGGCCTGATCACTCTCCATGCAAAGTGATGACTAAACTTCTTGGGCCGCCGTGATTGCGATGCTCGCAAAGATAAACTCCCTGCCAGGTTCCGAGGTTTAGTTGGCCGCCTGTTATGGGTATATTTAAACTGCACCCCAGAATACTGGTTTTTAGATGGGCGGGTAGGTCATCGCTCCCTTCATAATCGTGTTTGTAGTAGGGTTCATCTTCTGGGACGGCACGATTAAAAAAGCTTTCAAAGTCAGTGCGCACTGTTGCATCAGCGTTTTCGTTAATCGTGAGTGATGCGGAAGTGTGTTTGATAAATACATTGAACATGCCAATTTTTACGTTCGACATTTCTGAGAGCTGTTGCAGAATCTCGTTTGTTACCAAGTGGAATCCGCGAGGTTTTGCCTTTAAATTGATTTCTTTTTGTAACCACATATTAGTGACCTTTCTATTTTACGGGCCTATTTGCGGGCTAGTTGCGGGCGATGCATATGGGGTATGCATATGAGAAAAAATCAGTAACGCCATGACGACCTTTGCGCACAGTATATAAGCTGGCGAAATCTCCTGAATCCTGATGGAAAATGTAAAGCTTGTCAAAGAGTTAACGCCGACGCGATGGCGAAATTTTATTCCCGTATTTACATTTATTTTTTGGCTCCTGTTGCGCGGTGACGGCGTACACGGAGTTCATTAGATAAGTATTGCACTAGCGATTGGTAGTTTTTTTTAAAGGTGCTATACATTAAATTCATATTTAATAGGTTGAGGGATTTTTATGACGATTCAAAAAGAACAATATATTGAATCATTGGTGATAGAAGAAAAGCGTCTTTTGTCTCTCATTCAGAATTTAAGAAACAATGTTGATGGCTACGAAGGTGTAAGTTTTGCTAATGATTTACTGGAAGCGGAAACAAGACTTTTACTTCTTCGCCGCGTTTTAGACGTTCAGCGTCATGGTGCCTTCAAATAGATTTTCGGTATCTATGTGTTAGTCGTGGTAGTGGTGTCAGATGATTTTGTTTCGTGCGTCAGTGATTAATTCACTGCGTGCATGATGCAGCACTTGCCAGGATGAAGAGAGTGCAAGAACTCCCATGATGGCGGCGACTATCAAATCAGGCCAAGCTGTACCCGTACCCATCACAGCGACGGCAGCAATAATAACCGCGACATTACCCAATGCGTCGTTACGTGTGCACAACCAAACACTGCGCATATTGCTATCACCATTGCGATAGGAGTAGAGCAGTATTGCCACGCTAATATTGGCAAGCAATGCAATAACACCAACCACGCTCATAGTAGTTGCATTCGGAAGAGTACCTATCACTGCATTCCAAACCGCATTCCCAATTACAAAGACGCCAAATAATCCCATAGAAACTGCTTTCAATAAGGATGCTCTGGCGCGGGTAGACAAGCTCATATTTAAAACCCACAAGCTGATACCGTAATTTGCTGCATCACCTAAAAAATCGAGCGAGTCAGCAAGCAATGAAGCCGAGCTTGCTTGAATGCCGGTAATAATTTCCACGCCAAACATAGTGAAATTTACCACCAACGCTACCCATAAAATGTTTCGGTAACGCTGGTTGGTTTGTTGTGGCGGTTCGTGATTACAGCAATTTGCGCCCATGAGAATCTCTTGTTAGAAAGTGCTTTGCGTTGTTTTATCGCTTATGCACAATGCGGTATAGCACAAGTAAAACTAGTAACGTTAAAAGTATAGATGAAATAATCCACCGATCATCGGTGTCGTGTCAATTATCATTGCTCATCAGCATCAGTGTCTTCTTCCGCAGGTCTATCACGGCAAAACATCCCTTCAATTTTCACTCAGCTTACTTGACAGTTGTCATTTAATAACTGCGAAGTGATGAAAAATTCTAAAATGTTGTTACAATGCACCTCACAAGGACTAGCAAGAATCACCGAATGATTTTTGAACCTTCATAACGGGACAGAGTGGACACGTAAATTTAGCATCTAAATCCCGCCATCTATAAATTAAACTGAACCAGATCTGCATGAATACTAACTTCAATATGCTATTGCGCAAACCGTCCTTTATTGGCTCTGTAATTGTATCCATTAGTACAATTATTTATTTAATATGGAGTCTGAATCCAGGAATCACTTTGGAAAATGCCGCACTTGAGTGCACACAAAATATTTTTCTATTGTTGGCTTGCGTACTTTATGGTTATCAATATAAAAATACTACGGACAATATGATGAAATATGAGCGAGGTGGCTTGATGCTATTTTGCTTCGCAATATTATTACGTGAATTTGACATACATAGGATTGGTGTTTCACCGATATGGAAGACAATTGAAATACTGGTACGTGGTGCTACGCTGGTTCTTTTTTTGGCGTACCTAACAATGGTTCGAACAAAAATTCGTACGGCATGGAAAAAAGCAAGGGAAATAATTACATCACCAATGGTGGTATTAACCATCATCGGCTGCATTGCTTATCTTTCCGGTTGGTATTTTGATAAATTGATATTTAATATCCCCAAAAATATATCTGTATTGATCGAAGAGACATTAGAATTAAATGCTACCTTACTATTCTTCCTGGCCGCTTGTACCAATGAGCCGCAAGAAAAAAATAGTGAGTGCTGTTACGGCCATCCCAGCTAATAAATTAACTTAAGAAATTGCATACAGCCAATTATTTTTCAGTTCATGAAAATGGAAATTCTCTTCGTTGTTTGCATTAAAACGGAGAGAATTAATTACATCCAGGTAGTGCGGAAATTTTATTGGCCGAGACAAAAATCCTATCGAGCTCGTTGAGACGCATAAAGCAATTATAGCCTTCTAGATCTGTACAAGAATAACTCCGCCTACCTATCGTTAAATCTCAGTGGTGGCAACTTTACAAACCGGCAGTAGACAAACGCTTGCTGCGTTTCAAAAGGCGTTATATGCGATTCAAAGGCATGTTCCTGTAATGCGAAAGCGTCACCAAACTCCCTTTGCAAACCCTCAGGCGAATAACGAACTATTGGCAAGTTGCTGCATTGTTGGGGGCCACTCTCTGCAAAGGTAGAGATGATTAATTGTCCACCTGGTTTTAATGCTTTGGTCAATTGCGCCACATAGCTCTGGCGATCTTTCGCGTCCGTCAAAAAGTGAAATACAGCGCGGTCGTGCCATACATCATATTGGTTTTCAGGTAGTAAAACTGAGGTGATGTCGCCTTCGATCCATTGTATATCACTTGCTTTTTGGCCTAGTCGGCTTTTAGCAACGTCCAACGCAGCCCCCGATATATCTAGCACAGAAAGATTGAAGTAGTTTGCAATTATTAAATCATCGACAAGCGTGGACGCTCCTCCGCCGACATCAATAATTACAATATCTTTGTGGGGTGCTGCGGACTTTATAAATTGCAAAGAAAGTGTGGCGCGCTCCTGGAACCAGCTGACAGCTTTGGTGGATTTCGTGGAATATACATTTTCCCAATGTTCTTTAGGTTGCATAGTTATTCTCTGATTCGTTTATTGTTGATTCAAAAAAAGTGATGTTTGGATGATGAGCTATTTCGCTAGCATCACCTATACAAAATGAAAAAGCGTTTTACTTAACATTCCCACCGCAACAAAACCGGCCACCACCGCAAATGCTGTTTGAAGTTGCGGGCCTTCGAGACGTTTTGAAATTAATCTTCCTACAAGCATACCGGTAAGCGCGCCACCGCAAAACGGCACGGCAACTGCCCAGTTCATTCCGCCATGAATAGTGCTGGCGACTACGCCGCTAAGGGACACCAACGCGATAACCGCGAGTGAAGTAGCGACGACGGATTTCATGGGTAAATCCGTATAGCGCTGAAGCGCAGGAACAATGACGAACCCGCCGCCCACGCCGAGCAATCCGGACAACAAACCCGCGCAACCACCAAACATTGACAGCGCCCTCGCGCAACGTTTTGTCCATACAAAACGTTTCTTGCCCGCATCGAGGTTGCAGGGCAATGACTGTTCAGTTTCCTCTTCTTGCCCCACAGAGAGATCATGATGGGCTTGTTTGAAAGTGCTATAGGCCACGAAAATCAGCACGGCAGAAAACAACAGGCTCATAACATGCTCGTTCAATTGGTTAGCAAGCCAGACACCGAGCGGAGAACACAAAACACCCGCTACCGCCATCAATAGCGCGGCACGATAGCGAACAATACTGTTACGTAATCCCAGAATAGCGCCTAAAGTCGCTGACACCCCAACTGCCAACAAGCCTATAGGCCCCGCCTGGACGACCGTTAAGCCGGTAGCGAAAATCAAAAGGGGAACGGCCAAAATGCCGCCACCGGCCCCAGTCAACGCCATGATAAGCCCAACAACAATACCCAGTGCGATAACTAACATGAGATGAATCCTGTTTATTTGCGCTGGCGGGCGCTATTAAATTTTTCTAGGATTTCAAAAATCACCATCCCGAAAATCATGGCAAGGGCAAATACAAAGGGTTTACTGCCACCCGTCAAAACAGACGCTAATGCGGGACCAGGGCAGTAACCAGCCAAACCCCATCCGACCCCAAATACGCCGCCGCCGAGCAGCAACCGCTTGTCAATTTGCGTAGCGGTCGGCAGCCGGAATGGCTCACCCAAAAATGAAAGCTTGCGGGTGCGGGCAAATCCAAAGGCAACAATTCCAACAGCAATGGCGCCAACCATTACAAGAGCCAGTGAGGGATTCCAAAGCCCGGTAATATCCAGAAAACCTATAACTTTTGAAGGGTC
>JANPKH010000506.1:0-8707 GCA_031425935.1 Gammaproteobacteria bacterium
CTTAACATAAATCCTTATTGGTCCGTCGCTTGTATACAGTGTTACAAATTCTCCTGGCTTCCTTGTTAGTGCTAGCATTACTTGAGTTCCTTTCTGTTGGTGTACGCTCATTGTATTGATGTAAGGATTGAAGGGTAAGCCTCCGAAGTCTGCAAATCGTGTGAGACTTTACGGACAATAAAAATCCCGCTGGAGCAGGTTAGTGTGGGTTAAGTGCTGCTAAGGTGGCGTTACGCCGAAGAACCTTTTTACTGATTCTGACATTGAGTTATCAAATTCGCCTAAACCCAACTCTCTGCGACGATTTTCTAAATCTTGATATATCACGTTCGCTTGATCCTTAACAAATTGTTGCTCTTCTTGCGTAAGCACCACGCTTCTCTCGCGAACAAAATGCTCTCTTGACGATTTAGACAGGTCCATATCGCCGCGCATTTCAATAGTTTTATAGATTGCCATAATGTTCAGTACTACCGGCCTAGCTTCAGGGGCGTCTAACCCTCGATTCATGTAAAGGGCAATGTAGTCTAATGCGGTCGTTGACCCTAATGCTGCGCCTAACGTCCAATATGCGTTTGCTTTAGCAATTCTTTTTTCAATCTCTTCCGGCTTATAGGCCAAATCCTTATTAGGAGCTTTAATAGCCTTATCTGCTAAAAACATAATTGCGCGTAAATCATTGTTTTTGGCGAGAGCGATTAATATTTCATCGCTGTAGCTGCCATAAGCGCGCTCGTCTTCAGGCCCCAAATAACCTCTACGTTCCAGCCACCCCTGTATTTCTTTAGACTCATCTGGGGCAAATATAGGTTTGGTTAATTCGCTGCTATCTGGGGTGGATATTTTATTTGGGGTGCTTTCTTTGGAGAAAATCGGCACCAATGGCTTTGATGTAGCTCGCTCTACTATTTCCTCTTCTGTTAATGGCTGATGATTACGGACAAGATTAAAAAGTGGCAAAAAAGCGATTGCCACGGCAAGCAGCCACCAAAGATAATATTTTTTATTACTAATGTCTTTTAACATAAGAGCTTCCTTAGTTAGGAACAACTAAATTAAATTTTGTTGCAGTGTTCGTTCATTTCTTTATCGAGATCCACTGCACACTGCGCGATGTCCGCATCTCTATTCGCCGCAGCCCAATCTTTACAGGCCACAGCACCATATACCAAGCCAGATCCCAAGACTGCAGCCACTTTTCCTACCTTGCCTGTCTTTTTAAGAGAGTCCATAATCGCGCCACCAGTAAGCAGCGCTCCTGGTACCCCGAACATTGAATTACAGATATTTACATTCCACGTAAAATCAGCTCTTTCTTCCTTTTCACAATCCAGTTTTTCGGTTTCAGCTGCCGCTTTACATTCCGCCCTAAGCTTAGTTTTTATGTCAGCAACTCTTGCGTCAGTTGCCTGCTGCTGACGAATAATATCAGTTGTGCTTTGTCCATTGCTGCCCGCGCCACCACCTCCGTAGGTGCCACTAGACCAAGGTGGTGCGGTAACAACAACTTCATCAATTGCATGAACATTAACCGCCAGTAGTGATGAAAGTAGAATAAAGCAAATTGAATATTTTTTCATGGTATGTCCCGATTCCGTTGGAATATTAATTTCGAATGTTATAGCAAAGGCTTGCGCGCTCAATGCCCGGCAATACTGCGTGGTTAAGGATATGGTGGGTAGAGGAAAATGACAGTAGGGCTTGTAAGATATTGACTACAATATTTGAGTATTTCTTAGCTTTGTAGATCGACACGCCAGAAGGAGTCGCAAATAATAAAAAACCCGCCGGAGCGGGTTGGATTCATAAGATGTAGGTTAGGCTTTAGCGGTTTTCTTCTTTGGAGTCTTTTTAGGCTTTGCTTCCGCGTCAGGTTCTGTCTTCTGAATTGAAATATTGTTAAAACTACAAGTAGGCAGGGTAATTAGACCAAACGGCATCTTGCAGCTCAAAGAGTGCAACTGCTCTCTGGTTGCGCCATACAGTATTGCGGCGCAGTTGGCGACGATTGCTAACTTCGTTTTTTCATCAGCTAGATAATCGGCTAACATATCAGCAGGCATAACGAATCCGGCTAATGCAGTGATGGAAAACTTAGCCCTAACGTTTTTTGTATCAATATTGGGAGTAGTATAGATTTTAAGCTCAATCATGAGGTTGTTACTTTCATCAGGCTCCTGAAGTGTTACCAAGTCCGCCTCAATGTCGTCAATATTTATGGGCCGAAGGTTCGAACCATCGGCAGCGGCCTTAAAGAAATACTCATTAGGCCCGATGTTGATATTGGTGAAAGCATATGTTTCAAGCTGCAGATGAACTGGCTGTAGGCGCATTTTGTCTATGATTCCGTATTGCATGAACATTGTTTATGTGGTGACTAGTTTTTACTGGCGCCGCAGTTTCGCGCTCTAAATACCGACTATTGAAATGAGCCAATTCAGATAACGAAATTTGCGCTTCAAATAACGATTCCAGTGAGAGTTGGCGATTCTGCTCAACTGATATTGCAGGCGTTTTGGGCTCGAACTTTAACGTAAGATCGCAATCCAGAGCAATGCAAAGCTTCGATAAGGTTTCTATGGTTAGATTTGCATCCCCCTTCAGAATTTTTGTGATATATGGCGGGCTACACCCTAGAAGCGCAGCAAGCTGAGCGTTATTGATGTTTTTTTCATCCATAATCGTTTCAATATTTTTCGCAATTTTTATACAAGCTTTTGCTTTTACATAAGAGGGTCGCTTATGTGCATCTTTCATTAAATCTTTGAAAAAGTTCATTTGATTACCTCATTATCTTCAGTGAGCCATTAGTTTTTGCGGCAAAATATGCCTGCTTTTCTCTCATTGCCCTATCTTTATCTTGTTTCTTGGTCTTCTGTGTTTTTTTGCGAAAGTAATGAGTGCAGACTATTAATTTTCCCTCATCGTAAAACCACGCGATCCTCCAGTTACCATTAATAAATTCGTATAGCTTGTTAGATTTATCTATTTCATGCCTTAATTTCTTTGAGATTGCTTCAGGACCAGACTCCGCCGATTGCGAAAAAATCGATAGCCATTTGTCTATTTCGCCCTGCTTCAGGTTTTGATTATTAAAGAGATCGAAGAGCCAAGTATCTTCCTCGTTAGCAGATCCACAAAGCGCGACAACATTCCAAGGATGCGGATCTTCGTTCTCCCCAAGCTGGACTATATCAAAGAGAAACATCAAAAGTTAACCCATAAGTTAACTTTAGCGCAATTCACTGAAATTTGTTGATATATTTTTTTTATAGTGAGCATTGCAAATCCTTAGCCAAATTTATTATTGGTGTCGCTAATTATAAAGAACTTACTCTAAGTCGAAGACTTCTGATCAGTTTTGCCCGGTTTATAGTATTTCTTATCCTTCAATATCGGGCTATCTGAGTCAGATTGAGAATTGCGGACTACTTCACCCTCAGTCTGACCGATGACTTTCTTCCAATCAGTTTTACTACCTGGCTTCACTTTGCTGCCCGGTGTGACGCTATTTTTGTCCATTTTTATGCACTCTCTTGAATTTTTTCAATTCTTCATCAGTAGGCAGGGCGCTGTCTGGATCGTCCTTTGCAGCTTTCTCAAGCTCTTCGTCGGTCATTTTTTTAAGGCGATCAAGGTCCGTTCGGCTCTTAAGCTTTTTTAGTTCTTCGAGGGTGTAAGATTTTTCAGTCATCATATTTCTCCTACTGTCCGATTTGAGAATTGTAAATAGCTTTTTCTTTCGCGCTGGCTTTTCGGGCTGAAATGATTCGACGTTTGGTTTCGTTATCCCGATAAGTGTAAACCACGAAGAGTAACCCAGGCATGGCATACCCAATGGTTTGCAAGCGTACCTCGCCATAGTCTTGCCTGTCATCGACGGTTTCTATACGGTTTGGATCCCCGAAGAGCTCAGCGGCATCAACGAAGTCGACTCCATGTTTTACGAGATTGCTGTTGCGTTTGTTTTCGTCCCAAGTGTAAATCATATTTGATCCCTAGTTTATTTAAGCAAAACAAAAAATGGCGCGTAAATTCATAAGTACGACATCAAATTGGTAACTATTGAAAATAAGTATTTACGTGATTCAAAACCGGATGTAGATTCCGGCGTCTTTAACAGCAATGCCAAGTAGTGGTGCAAAGGAGCAGTTGTGGAACAAATAGTAATTAAAGAGCAAATGTTGGAAGTTATTAAGAAACTAAGCCCCGAAAAACTGAAAAAACTCTTGTTAATAGGGAATGAGCTTATTCATCAACAAGAGCTGAGCCAATTTTTAAATACCGAGCTCGAAGTTCTGGATCCATGCGATCCCATAACTCCATGATTTTTTCCCGGTTAACATCTGGCTCAATTGAAACGCCTTCCACCTTTGGGTACGTTAGTTCCGGATGAATAGAATCCATCCAGCCCTTTGGTAGTCCCATGCCTTTTTCAATGTTTCTAGCCGTGGCATTGCCGAAGCTACCAAAATCTCCGCAGAGTTGGTTTATATAGTTGTCGGTCCACTTCTTCTCTGGCCGCGGGTCACTTTCAGCAATACGAATGCGCCCGTGCTTTTCAGCCAGGTAGCGGATATTCAAAACTCTAATCTGCTTAATTTCCATAGTATCTACATAGTACAGTTAGTTAATTACTAACTAAATTCGTAAAATACTATTGCTTAAACAATAGTAAATCACTATTATCTGTTTGTGTTCCCGTTCATAGAGGCTCAAACAGTGACCCCGAGAGAGTTTTATTACGCAAAGTCAAAAGAAGTCGTCGAGTCTGTAGCGACCACGGCAGGAACATCTTTTGGCAACTTCAAACAAATTGCGGTAGCAAATGGCAACGTCAGCAAAACTCTTGCTGAGCAGCTTGCTATTGCCTCCGGAAACGAAATGACCGAATTAGAAATTTTGTATCCGGAACGCTACGCAAAAAAACAAGCTTAACAATTTAAATTACATTTTCTTTAAGGAGAAAAAATCATGTACGGGAATAAAAAACTAAAAAAAATGAACGAAATAACTATTCGGCTTAATGATAAATATTTCGAGAAAGTAAATCAGCTTGTTGGTGATGCTGAAAGAGCGCCAATACTGAGAGAGATAATCGAAAAATTTATCGATGAACAAGAATTCCTCACGGCTTATCGAGAATTAAAGCTTAGCGAAGTTCGGCATTAAAAGTAATTTAAACCGTAGGTTCTCTTCGGTTTTTTAGAGGTTCTATAAAGGTTCTCGCATGAGTATGAGATTAATGGCGTTAGCAATGAGCGCCAAAGTTGGCAACCCGTCTCGCAAGCTGGTGTTGTTAAAATTATGCGATAACGCTAACGACAAAGGCGAATGCTGGCCTTCGCTTCAGCATATTGCAGATCAGTGCGAAATAAGCCGTAGAACTGCGATAAATCACATTCAATCGTTAGCGGATGATGGATTTTTAGAAGTTCAAAACCGATTCAAAAACAATGAGCAGATAAGTAATTTCTACATTATTGATCTTGAGCGGCACAACAAAAAAACTGATTTAGGTGGTGAAAATTCTGCACTACCCCCCAGTGAAAAATTTGCACTAGGTGGTGAAACGGTTGCACTAGGTAGTGAAAATATTGCACCACCCCCTAGTGAAATATCTGCACACAGAACCAGTCACTCTTTTGAACCAGTCATAGAACCAGTCAATAAATTAAATACTTCTCAAAGTTCAGCGATTGATGATGTTTTCAATTACTGGAAAACTTTTATGAATCATCCTCGGGCAAAGCTTGACGATAAGCGTAGAAACAAAATCCGTGACGCTCTGAAGCTTGGTTACACCAAAGAAGATTTGATTGACGCGATTCACGGATGCGCAAAAGACCCTTGGTGCATGGGGCAAGATCCACGCAATAGCAAAGTGTTTGACGACATAGAGCTTATCGTGCGTGACGCAAAACATATCGACAACTTTATAAAAATAAATTTAATGCCGAAATCGCCAACGGCTAATCAACCAAAATTTGACCCATTGGCCTACGTCAACAAAAACAGAGATAACCCGCAAGCAAGTTCAGTTCTAAATTCTGAGCTGCGAGAGAGAGGGGTGACGCATCATGCAAATTGAACACTGGCTCGCTGAACGCGAAGACGGCGAATCACCCATGCAGCGTTTGTTTAATCGCTTCGATGGTATGTATCCAAATCTGTGGAGCAAAAATTTTGGATCGCCAACGAACATTGAAAATTGGCGTAAAGCGTGGGCAGAAGCATTCAGCGAAGAACGGATAACGTTTGAAGAAGTTATGACTGGAATCAGGGCGTGCAGAAAGTCGCACCCGTTCCCGCCAACGTTGCCAGAATTTTTGCAACTGTGTCGCGAACCAATTGATTATGACAAAGCATTTTTTGAAGCCGTTATTCAAATGGGAATTCGTCGTCGCCCGACTGTGAAATGCATTGATGGCGTAATCGTACATTGCTTTGGAAATGATGAGTGGAGTAATTCTGCTGTGTACTGGGCAGCGGTTGCGATGGGTAAAGACCTTGACGGAAATTACAAATATGTTCGGTCTCGCTGGCACTACGAACTTGACAGAGTGTTAGCCAAAGAAATACGTCCTGTTCCGCAAAATACAAATTTAATTGCAACGAGTTCGTGGAGCAAAGAATTGTCAGCTGAAGAGACTGCAAATGTTGATAGCATTTTGAAAAATGTTAAATCGATGTTTGATCAAGCTCCAGAAACTACTGAGAAGGGCGCTTCAGTAGAAAGGTCGAAAGCTCAGCTTGAAAAAGCAATGATGCTTTTGAATAAAAGTTAGGAGTGTATTTTGAAAATTCATATAACACACACGAAAAAGCGCCCACAGCCAAAATCTGGCGACACAAAAATTGTTGATGGTGTAGCGATGATTAGACAGCCGGTTTTTAGTGAGTTACATCGTGCATGGATTGTTCGCAATGGCAAGCATGTTTACGAATGGGTCGTGGCAGGAAGCGAAAAAGATCGTCGGATAAAAATTTAAAAGTTGGATCGAATGTGTACTGAAGATTTACCAGCAATAGAAATTGAAGCGATGCCAGAAGGTCACTACTCGTACCGACCGGACGGCGAAACTGATAACGCTAGCAGCATAAAGAAGTTTGAATTTTTGGATTAGAGTGGCTCAAAAATGAAGATAAGCAATTTTAAATATACCGAGAGCAATTCGTATGAGTTTCTATACGCGACAATTGACATTGAAACTGGTCACTTGTTTTGGAAGAAAGTAACAACCGAAAAGATATTTAAAAGACGGCTTCATTGGGCTTTTGTTAAAAATGGCGAATTTACACCAGGGCGTGCGGTAGAAAATTTAGAAAATGCCTTAAAGGCTCAATCAGCATTGCTTAATTAATGTTTGAATTTTTCGATTGAATAAAAGGCCGCGATTATGTCTGTAAGAAATACCAGCAAAGCAGCATTTTTGGATATTCAACTTAAGGGTATTGCAAGCACCCAGCAGGCGAGAATTTTAAATTTCATTACTTTGAATCCTGGGCTTACGCGGCGTGAGATTTTCGTAAGGTTAAATTACACAGTAGATATGGGAAGTATTTGCGGTCGAGTTAGTGAGCTATTGGAAAGCAAGCAAGTTCACGAAAAAGGCTGTAAGCACAACCCTGGCACCAATCAAAGCGCTAACTGTTTGTATGTTGGATATGGTCCGAAATGATTAAGAAATATCTGAATCATTTGCATACTTGCAAAAGCTGTTGTCCGGCGAGTGTTAGATATTGCGATGAAGCAATAGAGCTCAAGCTCGAATATGAAGCGAATTATATTTGCTCGTTGCATACGCAGAAGCTTAGGCAGGAAGGTTGCGAAAACTTCAAGCGTGTACGTCCCGATTTGTACCAGCGATTGAGGGAGAAAATTAGGCTCAAGTATGAAGAGCTGAGCCAAGAGCAACTAGCACAATGAAAGAAATTGCTAATTCGGATTCCTCATTTGCGAAAATTGTTTCGGACATGGCAGTGGATTACGACAATCATCATTATTTGCGAGTTAGTTGGACGACCAAGAAAGATCGCACGCTTGATCAAAATGCTTTGTGGCAGGCAATGTACGCGCGAATAAGCGAAACGATGTGCGACGGTAGCGTCACTGATATTCAAATGCAGAAAGCGTACTGCAAATTAATGTTTGGTGTACCGATCTTGCGACGTGACGATGAGCAGTTTGAAAAGGGTTGGAATAGATACTTCGGCGGACGTAGTTACGAAGAGCAAATGTTTTTGATGGGGCCAAATCCATTATTTGGGGTTGATGGGTTCCCAGTGACCAGGCTGTTAAACACGAAGCAGGGTGCTGAATACACCGAACTGGTTGACATGCACTTTACACAATTAGGCGTTTTCTTCGGCGATTTACTGGAAAAGAAAAAATGAATGCACCCATGACGTCGGAATTTAAAACCATATACGGAAAATCGAAAGGCATCTTTATGCCTGACCGTATAAAACGGCTCCTATGGGGTGCCGAAATTCGATGGGAGGATGCAAACCCACTTAGTGAAAACATGGACGATGCGCTTCATTTCTATTTTGATTCGCATACAAAGCCTATGACTGACTTGTTGTTGAAAAAGCTTGGCATTATTGATGTATCACAGTACGTGAACATTAGCTTCCTGTGGGAAGTTGAAATGCAGCTTTGGTATCAAACACCGAATAACAAAGAAAAGGCGGCTCACATCGA
>JANPKH010000507.1:0-33976 GCA_031425935.1 Gammaproteobacteria bacterium
ATATAAATGCCCAAAAAAGTGTCACAAAAGAAGTAACCGGCGACGATTTGGCCCAATAAAATGAGTCTTAGCGACACAGGAAAATAAAAATTTGGGATATTAGTTAAATTAATCGATTACTGCTTGAACTAGACTGCCACAAGTGCTTTAATTTTTAACTGCGCAGATTGAGATTCGAGCCAAGACTAAGCTTTTGTAAGACATCCGCTTGCTGGAGACCCTTGGACGTACCACGACCTGAGCAATAGCTTTATTAACAAGCTATTTCACCCTGGCTTTTAGTAAAGTCGGTTTTTTTGTTCGGTCAGCGTCGCTGACGTTTTTATGTAAGTCGAGGAAAGTATGTCAGAAGTAGTCTCTGGTGTTGTTAAGTGGTTCAATGATGATAAAGGTTACGGTTTTATTGAGCGTGAAGGCGGTGCAGATGTATTTGTTCACTTCCGTGCGATTAACGGCAATGGTCGTAAAACCTTAAAAGAAGGTCAGAAAGTGACTTTTGAAGTGACCTCAGGTCAAAAAGGTCCGCAAGCGGAAAACGTAACTCCTCTCTAAGTTGAGTTAGGTTTCAAGGGGCGAGAGAGCAATCAATCGCCCCTTGCTGTATCCGGCGTTTGTATTTTTGTTGCAAACCCTCTCAATCTAGACGCCCACATAATGCTCCTTCCGATGCCCTTTCTTATGTTTGATATCGCTTATGCTTGATATTACTGCCATCGTTTGGCTTACCGTTTTATCTTTCGTAGCTTTTTATTGGATGCATGCCCTGCGTACCAAAGAAATTGCACTCAAAGAAGCAGAAAAGCATTGCGAAGAAATGCAGGTACAGTTTCTTGATCAAACTGTTTATTTAAAGCGAATGTGGCTCAAACGAAATGATGTGGGCCAACTAAGTTTGTGGCGTGAATTTTATTTTGAATTTACTGTGAATGGCGACGACCGCTATTTGGGCCGCGTTGTTTTGCTTGGCAAAAAAATCATAACAGTGCAACTTGATCCCCATAGGTTTCATTAAAATTTATGAATATTATCTATCGCGATGATGCGCTATTTACCGTAGAACAAGTTATTGAACTTTATAAAAAATCTACACTTGGTGAACGCCGCCCGGTAGATCGTCCTGATATTTTTCTTGGCATGATTGCTAATGCCGATATTATTATTAGTGCATGGCATGATGAGAAATTAATCGGAATTTCTCGCGCACTTACAGATTATACCTATGTTACCTATCTTGCTGATTTGGCTGTAGATGAGGAGTATCAACATCAAGGTATTGGTAAGCAACTTATTGACGAAACTCAAAAGCGTACTGAACCAGAGTGCATGATGGTGCTATTGGCATCACCCAAGGCCAATGATTATTATCCGAAATTGGGCTTTACTCATAATCCTCGCGCGTGGATGTTGAAAAGTAATTACTAGTTTCCAAGAGTGCTTCACATGAGCGAGCAAAAATATCCGATTGAAAAAATCGGCGGTTGGAAAACTAAAAATTCGACAGTAACCTATGAAAATCCGTGGATTAAAATAACACACGAGGAAGTCATTACGGCTAAAGGTACAGAGGGAATTTACGGTGTGGTGCATTTTAAAAACATCGCTATCGGCATAATACCAATTGACGATGAAGGTAATACTTGGCTTGTTAAACAAAGCCGTTATACGCTGAACCAATACACGTGGGAGATTCCAGAAGGCGGTTGTCCGTTTGATGAAAGCCCACTCAATGCTGCAAAGCGGGAATTGGAAGAAGAGGTTGGTTTACAGGCTAACGATTGGCAACAATTAATGACTTTGCATTTATCGAATTCGGTAACCGATGAATTTGGTGTGGTGTTTGTGGCGCGGAATTTATTTGCCGGCAAACAAAATTTAGAATCAACAGAAGATATTGAAGTTAAAAAAATATCTCTTATTGAGGCCATTGAAATGGTAAAGCGTGGAGAAATTACCGATGGAATGTCGGTTGCAGCGTTGCTGCGATTAGCGGTAGAGCTTTAATTTATTTAGCCTGCATGGAGCCAGGCTTGCAAAAGTGAACATAGGGCTGATTATTCCTAATCTTTGCGGCACAGAGCGGTGTTATGAGGAAGCTCGCAAGAAAAAATCCAAAAATAAACTAGGCTTATATAATAACAAGCGCACCTAGGCTCTAAGACATGTATAAACATTTGACTATCGTTCTGTTGTTGCTCGGTGAGGCAAGTTATTCCCAAGACCAAAAGCAGCAAGATAGTGGAACAGCTAAGCCAGCGCTAATGGTTGTTCGTTACCCTGATCCACCGGCTCTACATTCTATACAAGCCTATAAATTTGAGCTTATTCATCGCGCGCTAGAGATCACCCGCAGAGAGTTTGGCGATTATCGGGAGGTTCCCTATACCGGGGCAGGTGGTGGACAGCAGCGCTGGGCCAGTTTATTAAATAAAGCAGATTTAATAAATGTTGCGTGGACATCGCCGGGAACCCCGGTTGCCCATGCTGAAGTTATTCCGATACCCATCGATATTTCGCATGGTCTTTTGGGGTATCGCATTTGTCTTATTAATAGCAGCGCCCCCTTTAAGCTCGACGATGCTTTCAACACCGGCTCTTTAGCTTCCCTTAAAATTGCGCAAGAGGAATCGTGGTCTGATGTAGAGATATATCGTAACAATAATATAGAACCTATGTTAGGCCCCAACTTTCCGAGTCTGTTTGATATGCTTGGTTTTAAACGCTTTGACTGTTTACCACTAGGAGTGAATGAGGTTGATTTGATTTATAATGAAAAAAAGGCACATTATCCCTTTTTGAGCATAGACACGCGGTTGCTCATTTATTACGATTTCCCATTGTATTTATATGTAAGTAAAGCACAGCCCTTACTCGCCAAACGTTTACAAAGAGGGCTTACACAAATGCAAAATAGTGGTGAATTCGATCAATTATTCAAGCAATATCACCCGCAGGATATATCTTCACTAAATTTGCGTTCACGAAAAGTTATTTGTTTAAAGTCGCCGTTTTTGGATCAATTAACACAGTGTAAACAGCCTTTGAAATATCCCGAGATAAACTAATTTACATAAAAAAACATCTGGGTTCTGATATGCATATTAATTGGATCGTAAGACTTGGGGCTCTATTGCTCGTGAGTGGAGGAACTTGCGCCAGCTCGCAGTCGCAACAGAAACTAACAGCTCTGCCTAATAATGCGCCAATAACGGTTCGTTACCTTGCGACAGGTGATTTGCGCTCTATTGAAATTTATAAATATGAACTGATTCATCGTGCACTTGAACTTACACGTGCTGAGTTTGGTGATTATAAAAATATCCCTTATCAAGGAGCCAATGCCAGTCAGCAACGTAGAGCCAATTTAATTAGCGAAGGAAAAATTCTCAATGTTGATTGGGCCTCGCCAGGAACCCCGGTCGCTAAAGCTGAAGTTATTCCTATACCGATTGATATTTTGAATGGTTTACTGGGTTATCGTGTTTGTCTTATTAACACCAATGCTCCCCTCAAAATTAACGATGTGAGCGGAATGGGTTCATTGGCCACTTTAAAAATTGGCCAAAGTGAATTGTGGTCAGACATAGAAATTTATCGTAATAATAATATCAACCCCATATTAGGCCCCACTTTTTCAAGCCTGTTTGATATGTTGGGTTTCAAGCGGTTTGATTGCTTACCCCTAGGTGTAAATGAAATTAGTTTGGTCTTTGATGAGAAAAAGGTTCTTTATCCGTTCCTTGCGATAGACTCCCAGTTGCTCATTTATTACGATTTTCCAATGTATTTTTATGTGAGTAAAGCCCAGCCTCAGCTTGCTAAGCGTTTGCTGTTAGGGTTTACCAAAATGCAGCGCAGTGGTGAATTCCATCAACTGTTTAAGCAATATCACCCACAAGATTTATCCCCATTAAATTTGCGATCACGAAAGGTTATTTGTTTAAAATCACCGTTTATGGATCAGGCAAAGCAGTGCACACAGCCAGTGAGCTATCCTGAATAAAGGTCGAAATTTATAGGTTTAGAAATGATGCCAAATTTCGCACTGTAAGGATTTTTTATCAAAGTTAACAAGCCCAGCTATTTAATTTTTTAAGTAACCTTATCTATGAGCCTCATTTGCTGGGTCATAAATATATTGTTCCCACTCTTTGGATAAGTTTTGGGTTAAAGGATTCTCAAGCAAAAATACTTTACGTTGAGACAAATTAGCAAACTCGACGCTAGCTTTAAAGTGGTCGTGCCAAAGTCTCAACAACGATTGGTCATGGTAGGCACGTTTAAGTCCGATTTCGATTCGTCTTTTAAGTTGTCGATTTTTTGTGTGAAGATAAAAAAATCTCGGCAAATGATATTTAAGTTCAAAAGTCTCATCAAGTAATAAATTTATTTGATCTTTATAATTTTTATAATCATTCAAAATTTGATTGCTGCCATTACAGAATAAGTCGATACGCCCTCCCACTAACATCTTAAAAATATTTTGAAAGCTGTCAATTTCTTTCACCGTAAACCCATTGTGACGAAGAACGATTGAGTCGACCCAATTAAGGCCTTGCCCGATTGTGTACTTGTGTAAATCAGCTAGCGTTTTTGCATCTTTTATTGCTTCTTTGATGGTTGGATGCACAAAGCAAACCCGGTGTCCCATTATCCCTAGGTCAACGGGGAATAGAATAAAATCAATTCCTACGGCGTCGTCGTACTCAGCGTCATAAGCCATTTCAAACACGAGGTTGGGATATAAATTTTGCTGGGCTATAGCAATTGAGCGCTTGGGTGTTAAAAAAGGTGGCGCGGCAATTATTTGGTAGCCCCCGTGAGTATCCCGAGTTTTTTCAAGAGAAAGTCTCAATACCTCCCTAAAATAATTGTGGTATGGATGTAGTTTGGTTGAGTTGGAATTGACGTCCATGGGATATGAAACAACTGTTTCTGCATTAGCAAGGGGAAGAACGCACGCGATATATAACAAAAAAAGTAGTTTATAAGGGTGCATATGTAGGTTTCTATATTGTAAAAAAATCGGAAATATTCGAGCCTCAAGAAAAAAAGGTATAACGAACCTGTAGCAAGATTTAGCTCATAAGAAGTATAGCTAAGCATTTGATTATGACCTTTGATTTTGAAAATACTTAATGCTTTTTGTGGAGGGCGATCGTACTGTATTAAGGTTTACACGACTAATCCGTTTGATTGGGTTTCACTAAACTTCGCAACCAATTCCATAGAGAATTTTTACTTAGCATGTATTGATCCATTTGATCTTGATTATGAAAATAATGTTCTGCATTTTTAAATAGCAATTCGCGTTTTAACATACGGCGTTTAGGGTCAATAGTTTTCATAATCCGCGCCGGATTACCCACCGCAATTACATTCGCTGGAATATTTTTTGTTACAACCGAGCCTGCACCAACGACTGAATTCTCACCAATTGTTACGCCTTTGTTTACTATCACGCTTTCCCCAAGCCATACATTATTTTCCAGCACTACTGGTTTGTTACATCGAAACGGACGAATGCGATTATAAATACCGTGCCAGTCGCTATCGCTAATATAAACATTTGCGGCAAGCATGCAGTTATTACCAATGCGAATAGATTCCGCTGAAGAGATGCGAACTCCAGGTGATATTAAGCAATAGTCGCCAACAATAATTTCGCCGCCGCTTTTGTCATTGATGAGTTTTTTACTGGGCCAGGTAGTGAAGCGAATAAAATTATCCGGTGCGGCTATAATTTGTATAAATTTGCCGATATGAATGTTGTGCCCAAAAATAACCACGCAACGCGGATGCGCAATTTCTAAACCTGTGCCAAGGCTGTCAAATTGTGGAGCTATAAAGCGGTGCACGTAAAAACGATTAATAATATTGTAGAGGCGTTTAATGAAATAAGGCGTATTGTTTCGGCGCATGAAAAAACTTGTCGTTGAGCGACTCTGTTAGAATGGCGTTCGATTATCAACGAGAACCGTCATGCTGCCAATGGAAATTACAAAAGACTTGCCCGTAGACATTAACAGCGTTAAAGGTTTTTTGGCTGAAGAGGAAGGCGCGGCGTTGTATCAGCATGCGCTTGCGGCCGCCCAACGTGGCCCTGCGTTACCTGTGTTAGAGGTAGGGAGCTATTGCGGTAAATCCACCGTATATCTCGGTGCTGCATGTAAGCAGGTGGGCAGCGTTTTATTCGCAGTGGATCATCACCGCGGTTCAGAAGAGCATCAGCTAGGTGAGGAATATCATGACGCCACTTTATACGATAGCGAATTTGGCAAAATGGATAGCTTCCGCGAATTTCGTCGTACGCTTGCACGCGCGCAATTAGAAGATACGGTAATTCCTATCGTTGCGCCTTCAGCATTAGTTGCACGTTCTTGGACAACTCCTCTTGCAATGGTTTTTATTGATGGCGGCCATAGCATGCAAGCAGCACTTACAGATTTTCATTCGTGGAGCAATCATGTAATACGCGGCGGCTTACTTGCGATCCACGATGTGTTCCCCAATCCCGCCGATGGCGGTCGCCCACCTTTTGAAATTTGGCAGCTCGCACAAGAATCCGGTTTATTTGTAGCAATGCCATTAGTAAAAAGTTTGGGTATTCTAAAACGACTTTAACATTTTTAAATTTATTGAGTTCACTATGACCACTACAC
The DNA here is from genome assembly GCA_031425935.1 of Gammaproteobacteria bacterium. GTDB lineage: Bacteria > Pseudomonadota > Gammaproteobacteria > Pseudomonadales > Cellvibrionaceae > Cellvibrio. The sequence goes on from JANPKH010000507.1 coordinate 6,660, forward strand.
AATTTTCATCGCTTGCATTAACTGCGGATATGCTCGCCAACTTGGAATCCCTCGGCTATAACGAGATGACACATATTCAAGCGCAAAGCTTACCGATTATTTTGCAAGGCCAAGACATTATTGCTAAAGCCAAAACCGGCAGCGGTAAAACTGCAGCTTTTGGTATTGGTTTACTGGCGGCCTTAGATGTAAAAATTTTCACGACGCAAGCATTGGTCTTGTGCCCGACACGTGAATTAGCAGATCAGGTAGCAAAAGAAATTCGCCGGCTGGCACGCTTCACTCATAATGTAAAAGTATTAACGCTGTGTGGTGGGGTTTCGATAGGCCCACAAATTGGTTCGTTAGAGCGCGGCGCACATATTGTCGTGGGCACGCCAGGGCGTATAGTTGATCACATTGAAAAAGGCACATTGAAATTAGGGACTATAAAACAACTCGTATTAGATGAAGCTGACCGCATGTTAGACATGGGTTTTACCGATTCCATCGAAGCCGTTTTAGCAGCCTGCAATACAGACCGCCAAACATTATTATTTTCGGCAACTTATCCCGATGGCATTAAAAAAATCAGCGCGCACTGCCAAAAAAATCCTCATGAAGTCAGCGTAGAATCGGTGCATACCGACGAAAATATTGAACAACATTTTTTCGAGTTGCGCGAGACGGATCGAAAAGATATTGCAGTGCAGCAACTGCTCGCACATTTTAATCCTCAATCAGCCATTATATTTTGTAATACCAAAATTCTTTGTCAGGAAGTGTGCGATTTATTGCGTGCTCAAGGTATAAATGCTTTGGCGTTGCACGGGGATTTAGAACAAAGAGAGCGCGACCAGGTATTGGTGCGCTTTTCAAATAAAAGTTGTCCCGTATTAATCGCAACGGATGTTGCCGCACGCGGCTTGGATGTGAAAGGCTTAGGCGCAGTAATCAACGTTGAGTTGGCGCACGATAGCGAAGTACATATTCACCGCATTGGTCGTACGGGTCGTGCAGGTGAAAGTGGTTTAGCGTTAAGTTTAGTGGCGCACAACGAAATGTCCCGCTTAAATCGACTTGCCGATTATTTGCAAAAAACAATGACTTTGGAAGATTTACCAAAAACCAATAATGTCGCTGATATCAAACCCGACATGGTAACGCTCTGCATTGACGGCGGGAAAAAAGAAAAAGTTCGGCCCGGCGATATTCTTGGAGCCCTAACAAAAGACGCAGGTTTGTCTGGCGATAAAATTGGCAAGATCGATATTTTTGAATTTGCATCTTATATTGCCGTGCATCACACTATTGCGCGGCAAGCGTTGCAGCATTTACAGGATGGAAAAATTAAAGGTAAAAAATTTCGTGCGCGTAAGTTGTAGCAAAACATGGCAAGCAATCTCGTGCGCGATTATGACAGGTGAAGAATTTAGTTGGTCACTTCACTTTGGCGAACATTTTTTCTATAAGTAGTAGGTGTTTCTTCTACATATTTTTTAAAATATCGATTGAATGCAGATTTACTGTTAAAACCTGAATCAGCCATGACATCTAAAATGGAAATTTTTTCGTCCGTGTTAGCCGCTATTAATTTTTTTGCATGTTCAACTCGGTAAAAGTTAATAAATTCAAAAAAGTTCTTTTCGAAGTGACGATTAATAATGGTTGATACACATCTTTCAGAAAGTGAAAGATGTTTTGATAATTGTTCCAGGGTTATTTCAGGATCCAGAAAAAGCTGATTGTTGATCATTGATTCTGTTACTGCTGCGATGTGTCTTTCATCAATGATGTCAACTTCCTTGTCGCCGACTGCATTTTCGGCATCGTCTAATTTTACCCCTTCAAACATATTCGATTGGTTCAGACAGTAAAAAATAATCGTGTTTAGAAATATGAAAACGCAATAGTTGGTGGCGGTGCCGGTTATGTTCCCTATTGTTGCGGACGCCCCGGCCAAGTGGCAGACATAAGCTAAGAAAATACTGCCCCAAATAAAAAAATACCCACCTATTAGTAATCTCAACCATTTTTTCTCCATGCCTTCGGTATTGGAATAGTTTTCGAGCAATTTAAGCTTGTAGGATTTTAAGAGTCGATAGCCAAGCACCGAGTATGTGATGCATAAAATATTCATCACCCATAAATGAAAATGAAAAAATGGATTATAAAAAAGTAGATCAAAATTGCTGGAGGATAAAAAAAAGGTTTCCTTGCCCATGCTCGCACAAATTAAAAAGGCGGAGATGGGAAATGCAAGCGCAGGTAAAAAGTGATATAGCTCTTTACGTGTAAGTTGATAGTTCTTGTACACAATAGATTTTGTATAGAGGTAAAGCGCTGGCGGTGATACCAACACGGAAAACTTTAAGGCTAAAAATAAATAAGGGGATATCTGGAATACATATTGATTGATGGGTTTGCACCAGTAGATCATTTTGTCGATAGTATCGAGCCCAATGGATATTAGGAAAACTGCTAATAAAGCATGACTTGCATTTCTGCTTTGTCTAGCCAAAAGTAGAATAGAAAAGAGAAAGCACTCGATCGTTACTGTTAGTAACGTTATGTCATTGAGACAAAAGATAATTTTATCCACATAGCACCTTATTATTGTTGGCCTTTATTAAAAGTTACTACTAAGTAATCCTACATTTTGCGTTAACTGAAGCGGTTATGTATTTATTTTTATTGAAGTGAAAATTGTTTTCTCTTCGGGTGAGACTATTTTGAAGTAGATCATTATTTGTGTCGTCCCTACCTACGAAAAAATAGAAGCTGGCACTCTCTATCCTGTATAGAAAAATAATCTGATAAATATTCCACTTATGCTTTAAATGTAGTTTGGCGGGCGTTTAGGATCCGTAGTCGTTTTTTTCCTAAAAATAACGTGCCACATTGACGGTTTGTTTCAGAAAAGTGAGACAACACCATTTTCAAAATAAATTGCGTTTGCAGATTAATGTGCAGCTCAACGAGTGAAAATTAAATAAGTGCCAACTTTTGCTAAAACAGACTTGAGGTCGATTTAAAAACTATTTCTCCATAAAGTGGATTTTGATGACGTTTTTTTTGGATAAGTCCCTTTATTTAAAAAATGACCTGGCATCAAAAATAATCAATATCTAATAATAATTGGAGACGTAAAATGAAATTCAATCAACTACTGCATTGCCTGAGATCGATCGGGGTGATGCAAAAAATAAAAATTACCAAGAGAGAAGTGAACATCCATAAGAGTATCAGTGGCTTAGCTAAGTCTCTGATATTAAAAGGTAGTTTAATACTATTGTGTGCCGCAAATGCACACGCCGTTAGCTTTCAGGCTGAAGACTATAGTATTTTTAGTGATAACACAGAAGGAAATGAAGGCGGTGTGTATCGCGATGATGATGTTGATATTCAGCCCAGCAATGACAATGGTGCAGGTTTCAATGTTGGCTGGATTGAAGCTGGTGAGTGGCTGGCCTACAGCAATTTATCTATTCCTGTTACCGGTAGTTACACCATTAAAATGCGTGTTGCGAGTCCGAATGGCGCTACGGCATCTGTTGATCTAAACGGCGGGGCAATTCGATTTGGAAATTTAACGATACCCGCAACCGGTGGTTGGCAAAACTGGCGAACTGTTACTAAAATCGTGAAGATTAATGCCGGCACCTACAATCTGGGTGTATTTGCACAAACTGCTGGTTGGAACTTTAACTGGATTGAAGTTACGGCAAACAGTAGCAGTGTGGCTAGTAGCTCTGTTAAATCGAGTGTGATTGCCAGCTCTGTTAAGTCAAGTGTGGCGAGCTCTGTTAAATCGAGTGTGATTGCCAGCTCTGTTAAGTCAAGTATGGCGAGCTCCGTTAAATCGAGTGTGATTGCCAGCTCTGTTAAGTCAAGTGTGGCCAGCTCTGTTAAATCGAGTGTGATTGCCAGCTCTGTTAAGTCAAGTGTCCCCAGCTCAGTAAATAGCAGTGCTGGTCGCTCCTTGGTGTGGAGTGACGAGTTCGACAACATCAACACGTCTAATTGGACTAATGACGTAGGCGGCCAAGGTTGGGGCAATAGTGAGCTTGAATACTATACCAATGGAAATAACATTAGGACGATATTCGATAGTCAAGCGAACAGTAATGTTCTGGTAATGGAAGCGCGCAAAGAAAATCCCGCAAACTACCAATGTTGGTATGGCAAGTGTGAATATACCTCTTCGAAGTTGATCACTGCAGGTAAGAAGGAGTTTATGTACGGACGCATCGAGGCGCGGTTAAAAGTCCCGCAAACACAGGGAATTTGGCCCGCCTTCTGGATGCTAGGCAGTAATCTCAGTAGTGTTGGTTGGCCACAATCTGGTGAGATAGACATTATGGAGCATGTTGGTTTCGAGCCGACGTTAAGCCACGGTGCATTGCATGGCCCCGGATATTCAGGCGGTAACCCAATCCTCGGTACATATAATATAGGTGAAAATATTGAATCAAAATATCATGTTTACGCCGTCGAATGGAATGCGAACGAAATCACCTGGTACGTGGATAATGTGAAGTTTCATCAAGCTACCAAGCAGGCTGTACTGGCCAAGGGCCAGGCCTGGGTATTCGATCACAACTTCTACATTATTCTTAACGTTGCAGTGGGCGGCGGGTGGCCTGGTAGCCCCGACGGCACCAGTACCTTTCCTAAGCAAATGTTGGTGGACTACGTGCGGGTTTATGGGGACGGCATCATCCAAGTTTCTGATGCCGATGGTGATGGTTATGCCGACAATGTAGATGCCTTTCCAAATGACGCGAAGGAGTGGCTCGACAGCGATTCGGATGGTAAGGGTGACAACTCCGATGCGTTTCCATTGGACTCATTTGAAACCACTGATACTGACGGTGATAGAGTTGGCAACAACGCCGACACTGACGATGATGGTGATGGTTTTCTTGATGTCAATGATTGTTTTCCGTTAGATAAAACCCTTGATTGCAGAGTTGATACTACTCCTGTCCCTGTTTTTGAACTTGGTAAGGGACTAACGAATGGATTTACCTGGCAGTTTTGGCAGTGGGACATCGCTAAGCACAGCGTAACTAACCCAGATGGTTCCGCATATACGGTGGGTGGTCCTGCTAGGTTAAATATGGCGGCAGGGCATTCGATACCGTTTGAAAAAGCCGCTACAGAAAAGCTTTTTAATGTTTTGGGCGTACAGACATTCAGTTTGACCTATTCAAGCGAAAAACCATTCGAAATACTCATCCTATGGGGAGTGCCAATGGAAGGTTGGGTTGCAGAAGGCTATCCCTATTGGACTGCTCTAACCTATCTTAATGGTGGCTTTTTGCAGGTGAATGTTCCAGCGTCTTCTAGCACTTCAACATTCTCTGTTAAGCTTTCTGATTTACCAAGTCCGGTGAATGATTACTTTGTCAATCAACTGCAAATGCCTCCAGCGACAACAGATCCTACAAAAATACGGATGATGCTATTCAAAAGCTCCATAGAACAAGTCAATGTTACGATTAGTGACGTACGTTTCAAATAAGACATATGCTCTAGTGAATTTATATTGAAGATTATTTCTATATAAACTAACGAAGATAATATGGTGCAATGCCCCCGCCGTAATTTTTACGGTGGGGGTTTTTTTATGGCTTTACTGGTCAGCAGAAGCTACCTATAACAACTGTGTGCTAAATGCGCTCTTACTCATTGGCAGCTATCTTTTTTACGCCAGTTTTAGTTAGTTATTTGCGATTCAATTATTATTTTTCTCACTCGCCATACTGGCCTGTCACACCTTTTACCTAATTACCACTCATCCTAAGCCCAGCTTGAGCAATTTTTCTGGCATGAGTTCCATTCGTAATTCAACGAAAAAAAGCCGTGTACACATCGATTCTAAATTCACTTGGCGATTAAACCGTTATTGAAATTCCCTATTATTGTTAGCATGTGTTGTGCGTTGCGATTAATCTCATATTTCTTTTGTATGTCCTGCTACATCCTTACAACTTATTTTTTATTGTAACGTGAAAAAATTTCTTCTTTGGTGCAGTTACCTTAAGGTTACACATTTTTGCTGTCGTCCCTATCTGCGAAAAACAAGAAGCTGGCACCTTTTAGCCCCTATAGAAATGTAATCTATCAGATGTCCTGTTTATGCTTTACGGGCATGTAGTGGTAGTTTTAAGAGTTGTATTCGTTATTTTCTAAAAATTAATGTGCCACATTGACAATTTGCTTTAGAAAAGTGAGACAACATTATGTTAAAAATAAATTGCGTCTGTAGATTAATGTGCAGCTCAAGGAGTGAAAAATAAATAAGTGCCAACTTAGGCCAAAACAGAGGTGCGGGCGATTTAAAAAATATTTCTCCATAAAGTGGATGTTGATGATTTTTCGTTTTTTGGGATAAGTCCCTTTATTTAAAAAATGACCTGGCATCAAACATAATCAATATCTAATAATAATTGGAGACGTAAAATGAAATTCAATCAACTACTGCATTGCCTGAGATCGATCGGGGTAATGCAAAAAATAAAAATTACCAAGAGAGAAGTGAATATCCATAAGAGTATCAGTGGCTTAGCTAAGTCAGTGATACTAACCGGTGGTTTAATACTATTGTGCGCCGCAAATGCACAAGCAGCTAAATTTCAGGCCGAAGACTATAGTTACTATAGTGATAACACAGAAGGAAATGAAGGCGGTGAGTATCGCGATGATGATGTTGATATTCAAAGCACAGCCGACACCTATGGTAATTTTAACGTCGCCTGGATTGAAGCGGGTGAATGGTTGGCCTACAGCAATCTTACTATACCAACTACCGGCAGCTACACCATTAGAATGCGTGTTGCGAGTCCGAATGGTGCTACGGCATCTGTTGATTTAAACGGCGGGGCAATTCGATTTGGCAATTTAACAATACCTGCAACCGGTGGTTGGCAAAGCTGGCGAACTGTCACTAAAATCGTGAATATTAATGCTGGCACCTACAATTTGGGTGTATTTGCACAAACTGCTGGCTGGAACTTCAATTGGATTGAAGTTACATCAAACAACACTGTCGGTAGCTCAAGCAAACCGAGTTCAAGCATTCGAAGCTCAACGGCTCCCTCTAGCATTCCACGCTCATCAATTCCAGCCAGTTCTGTTAAATCGAGTGTGATTGCCAGCTCTGTTAAGTCAAGTGTCGGCAGCTCAGTAAAAAGCAGTGCTGGTCGCACCTTGGTGTGGGAAGACAACTTCGACAACATCAACACGTCTAATTGGACTAATGACGTAGGCAACGGCCCCCAAGGTTGGGGCAATAATGAGCTTGAATACTATACCAATGGAAATAACATTAGGACGATTTTCGATAGTCAAGCGGACAGTAATGTTCTGCTAATGGAAGCGCGCAAAGAAAATCCCGCAAACTACCAATGTTGGTATGGCAGCTGTCAATATACCTCTTCGAAGTTGATCACTGCAGGTAAGCAGGAGTTTATGTACGGACGCATCGAGGCGCGGTTAAAAGTCCCGCAAACACAGGGAATTTGGCCCGCCTTCTGGATGCTAGGCACTAATCTCAGTAGTGTTGGTTGGCCACAATCTGGTGAGATAGACATTATGGAGCATATTGGTAAAGAGCCGACGTTAAGCCACGGTGCATTGCATGGCCCCGGATATTCAGGCGGTAACCCAATCGTCGGTACATATAATATAGGTGAAAATATTGAATCAAAATTTCATGTTTACGCTATCGAATGGGATGAGAACGCAATCACCTGGTACGTGGATAATGTGAAGTTTCATCAAGCTACCAAGGCGGCTGTACTGGCCAAGGGCCACGCCTGGGTATTCGATCACAACTTCTACATTATTCTTAATGTTGCAGTGGGCGGCGGATGGCCTGGTAGCCCCGACGGCACCAGTAGCTTTCCTAAGCAAATGTTGGTGGACTACGTGCGGGTTTATGGGGATGGCATCATCCAAGTTTCTGATGCCGATGGTGATGGTTATGCCGACGATGTTGATGCCTTTCCAAATGACGCGAAGGAATGGCTCGACAGCGATTTGGATGGAGTTGGCAACAACACCGATGCGTTTCCATTCGACCCACGTGAAACCACTGATACTGACGGTGATAGAGTTGGCAACAACGCCGACACTGACGATGATGATGATGGTTATCTTGATATCAATGATGCTTATCCGTTAGATAAAACCAGATGTTGCCTAGATCCAAATCCTGTCGTTATTTTTCAGCCTGGTACAGGACTAACGAATGGATTTACCTGGCGGTTTTGGCAGTGGGACATCGCTAAGCACAGCGTAACTAACCCAGATGGTTCCGTATATACGGTGGGTGGTCCTGCTAGGTTAAACATGGGAGCAGGGCACTCGATACCGTTTGAAAAAGCTGATAAAACCCTTTTTGATGTTTCTAACGCACAGACACTCGAATTGACCTATTCAAGCGAAAAACCATTCGAAATACTCATCCTATGGGGAGTACCACTGGAAGGTTGGGTTGAATCGGGCTACCCCTATTGGACACAACAAACCTATCTTAATGGCGGCTTTTTGCAAGTGAAAGTTCCAGCTTCTTCTGGCACTTCAGTATTCTCTGTTAAGCTTTCTGATTTACCAAGTCCGGTGAATGATTACTTTGTCAAAGAACTGAATTTGCCTCCAGCCGTAACAGACCCTACAAAAATACAGATGTTGCTATTCAAAAGCTCTGTAGAACAAGTCAATGTTACGATTAATGACGTACGGTTTGTCAAATCATCTGGTATTTCAAGCTCGATAAAACCATCTAGTGTTCCAAAATCATCAATCCGAAGTTCATTACCGCCCGCTAGTGTTGGCTATAGTTCCTCGGTTGCAAGCATACCGACAGGCAGTATTGGTAGTAGCTCATCAAAAAGTAGTACATCCAACCCAGGCCATGAAGGCTGGGATGAGGTTTGGGTGGATCATTTCAATGGTCCTGCCGGCACAGGTGTTGATAGGTCAGTGTGGGATTATGATCTAGGCACTTGTTATCTATTAAATGGTGCCTGTACACCCCATGGAAACAACTGGGGCACATGGGAAGTAGAGACCATGACGGACAGTACCAACAATGTTTACCTTGATGGCCAAGGTCACTTGTATATTAAACCGATTCACACGGGAAATATTCCACAAGAAGGCTGGACTTCAGGCCGAATCGAAACCAAACGTATGGACTTTAATGCACCGGTTGGCGGCATCATGCGCATGGAAGGTCGGCTGAAACAACCCAATGTCAGCGGTGTTGAAGCAACCGGCTATTGGCCCGCGTTTTGGGCATTAGGCTCAGGCTTTAGAGGCGTGTATACCAATTGGCCAATGGTTGGCGAAATAGACATTATGGAAGTTGTTAATGGGCGCGACTCTGTATGGGCAACATTGCATTGTGGCGTTTGGGCAGTAGGCCCATGCAACGAAACGACTGGTCTTGGGACTGGAGAACAACCTAACCCTACGGGTAAGACTGAGTTCCATATCTATGCAATGGAATACGATAGAAGCAAAACGCCGGAAGAAATACGCTGGTACCTTGATGACAAGCTAACCGGAACGGTAAAGCAGAACCAAAGCGGGCCAGTATCCCAACAAGGCGGGTTAGCAGCAAATCCAAGTGTATGGAGTGATGCACTTCATCACAAAGGCTTCTTCATGCTTCTCAATGTAGCCATGGGTGGAGCCTTCCCCATCGCTATTCCACCGAATAACGATATCACGATGGGAGGAACTAAATCAGGTGTACCCATGATTGTTGACTACGTAGGTGTTTGGACCAAAACCCCAGCGCCATGTACACCCAATGTGGATTGCCCGCCACCGCCGCCGCCACCGCCTGTATCAACACCTTATCTCGATGTGAACGGCGCAGCTGTGCCTGGAATCATTCAGTTTAAGAATTTCGATAAGGGTGGTCAGGGTGTTGCTTTCAGCGATACAACCCCAACCAATAAAGGCGCCTTTGCCTATCGCACAGACATTACCGGAGAGACCACCAGCGTACCGGTTGATATCGCCAGCAATTGTGGCGGTTGTGTGAATTATGTAAATCAAGGCGAGTGGCTAAATTACACCATCAATGTTGCAACTGCGGGCACCTATTCCTTATATATCAGTCAGGCAGGTGCTGGTGGCGGAAGCTTCCACGTTGAGTTGGAGGATGGAAGTGACCTTACCGGTGCATGGGTGCAACCAAAAACAACCAATTGGGATACCTACCAAACCGATTGGAAACAAATAGCGCTACCGGCGGGCAAACACATTCTCAAATTTGTGTTCGACAGCTGTACAGGTAGCTTGTGTGCGCTAAACAACCTAAAAGAGTTTGAATTGAAGTTTGACTCTACAGTCGTTACCAGCCGTTCTTCAGCTTCCACGTCTAGTCGCGCCAGCTCAAGTTCGCCAAGCAGTGTTGGGCCGCGGACACTGGTATGGAGCGATGAATTCGACACGATTAATTCTGCTAATTGGAGTTATGAAACCGGTGGTCATGGTTGGGGTAATAATGAACTCCAGAATTACACCAATGGCCAGAATTCAGCGATTGAGTTTGATGCGTCGGTTGGCAGTAATGTGATGGCAATAACGGCTAAGCAAGATAGCAATGGCAATTTCACTTCAAGCCGTATGATTTCCTACAACAAGAAAATGTTCAAATACGGGCGCATAGAGGCAAGACTTAAACTGCCACAAACGCAAGGTATTTGGCCAGCATTCTGGATGATGGGAAGAAGCATTAAAGAAGGCACAGGTTGGCCAGTGTGCGGTGAAATTGACATCATGGAGCACATTGGCAAAGAGCCAAACACAACCCATGCTGCAGTTCACGGGCCGGGTTACTCCGGTGCGACGCCCATTTTCGGTGACAATCACCTGAATGAAAGAGTTGATGCTAACTATCATGTCTACGCAGTAGAGTGGAACGCAAACAGTATGACCTGGTTTATGGATGGTGTTCAGTTCTATAGCACCACAAAAACCAATATACAAAGGTATGGTAATTGGGTATTTGACCAAGAAATGTTTCTCTTGCTCAATGTTGCGGTTGGTGGCAGCTGGCCGGGCAACCCTGATGGAAGTAGTACATTCCCGCAAAAAATGTATGTCGATTACGTAAGGGTTTACCAATAAGTGATTAGCATCCTGTGCTTGCCATTGGTAGGCGCAGGATTGTTAACATCTAGGTAAAACACTTTGCCATATTGCCGAATTTACATCATGGGGAAATTAAGTTTGACACAATAAGCTGAACCCTTTTGGGGGGTGAATAGCCCCTCCTTTTTTAAAGCAGATATTTTTGACAAAAAAATTAATGCAAAACTTCACCACCCAATAATTTCCTAACTTCTACCGCACCAAAATGATAATGCTGATTGCAAAACTGGCAATCAATTTCGATACTGCCTTTTTCAATAAGCACTTGTTCCACTTCATCTTTACCGATGGTAAGTAAGGCAGCAATACAACGTTCGCGCGTGCAACTGCAGGCAAAATGGAGTGAGCGCGGATCAAATACACGCACGTTTTGTTCGTTGAAAAGACGATACAAAATTGTCGAATGGTCTAAATCTAATAATTCCTCCGGCGAGATAGTTTCGGCGAGGGCGACCACGGTTTCCCAATGTTTTTCGTTTTCTTCCGGGTTGGTATTAAGTTGTTCGGGCAGAGCTTGTATTAATAAACCGCTTGAATATTCTGCATTCGCGGTAAACCAAAGCCGGGTCGCAAGTTGTTCGGATTGATAAAAATAATGTTCAAGACAGCCGGCAAGATTTTCAGAATCCATGGGTACTATGCCTTGGTAACGCTCTAATTTTCCGTCAAAATTTTCGGTGCGTTTGGGTTCAATGGTGATAAACAGAACACCTTTGCCGAGTAATTGTTGCAGGCTGCCTTCAAGAGCAAGATCGTCGCTTAACACAATATCTTCATTCATACGCACTATGCCGCGAATACTATTGTGATGAGTACATTCAGCCATAATAGTGGCAATAGGGCCATCGCCTCGCGCTTGCAAAATTATCATGCCGTCAAACTTTAGTGTGCTTGACAGTAAACCAATGGCGGCCAGAAATTCACCGAGTAATTTTTGAATGGCCGGAGGATGGTTGTTGTGGCTGAGCACATCGCGGTAGCTATTGCCGAGGGTGACAAGTTCACCACGAATGTCGGCGTCATCGAAAATAAATCGGTGTAATAAATCATTGCTGGGCATAATATTAAGTTCTTTGAATAATTAATTTTTACAGTTTTTTTGAATAAAGGTGCGCGTTTCCAGCACTCGAGCTTTGCGTTCTTCTTCTGTGACGTTGACCATTTTTCCTTGTTCATCAATAAATTGTACGCGACCATCTATGTTGTGCAAATATTGTTTTGCTTTTTTGCAGCGCTGTAATTGCTCTTCCGTAGGTTGCGCTTGCTGCTGCTTAAATTCACGATCAGCAGCATTTTCCTTACGAAATATTTCTTCTAGTTTTTGATGCTCTTGCGTGCTAGTGTCGATATTTTGTTTTTTAATTTTTGCAGTAATATCTTCTGCCGCTGTTTTAGGTTTGTTATCACTAAAGTGAGTTTTACCATCTTTGTCTACCCAGCGGTAAACTTCGGCATCGGCCATAACGCTGATACTGAGTAGTAGAAAAATACAAATCATTTTCATAATAAATCCCTGGCGCTGTTTAAACGTTGACGACCCGAGTCTAAAGCCTACATTAAAATTATGGCTAATCATCTTGCGATAAATTAATGCGTTGAAACTGGTGGATTTGGCGGCGTTCTTTTTTGTTGGGTCGATGGTCGCTAATAATGAAACTGGCAAGCCCTGCTTTGCGTTCGGCGCTACGTTTTTAACGCTCAAGAATACTGGCTTCAGTCTCTACGTAAAGTAATGCTGCTTCTGGGGCGCCACGCCTTTGATCAGATAGTGCAATGACGGAGATAATTTTTTCATCGAGATCCTGGCGAATGGTGAGTGTAATTCCCACGCTAATTTCTTTGCTCGGCTTTACGCGCTGGCCATCACAATGAATTTTCCCGCCCTCAATCGCTTGTTTAGCTAGGCTGCGCGTTTTAAAAAATCGCGCTGCCCAGAGCCATTTATCAAGGCGAACTTTGGCTTCCAGATAAGGTTTGTGCATAATAAATTAGCGGGCCGGTGGCATAATTTCATCGAAATGGTGAATGGCATTGAACTCCGTCATTAATCGTTGCTGCTGGCTGTCTGGTTGATGAATACCCAGCAAATAGCGAATACCGAATTCTTGTGCCGAGCGCAGAACACGTACTGTGTCATCTATAAAAAGTGTACGTTGTGGGTCAAAATTTTCACGTGCTTGTAGTTCATGCCAAAATGCTTGCGCTTCTTTGGGATGTTTTAACTCATGTGATGAAATAATAATATCCAAATATTGGTCTATCTTCGTAACCTCAAGCTTCAGCGACAAACTTTGCGGATGCGCATTAGTCACTAGTAAACATTTTTTTCGATGTTGACGTAAGCGTGTTAAAAACTCTTTAACATGAGGCCTGATTTGAATTTTATGCTTAACTTCAACTTTTAGGCTACGGATATCTACTTTCAGTGCGTTTGACCAAAATTCCAGGCAATACCACTGTAATGTGCCTTCGTGCTGCCTAATATGATCGTTAAGACGCTCAGTCGCGGTAGCAAAATCTATCTGATGAATTTGTGCATAACGTTTGGGTAAATGCTCAAGCCAGAAGTAGTTGTCGAAATGGAGGTCAAGTAAAGTACCATCCATATCAAGCATAACGATATCGATTTTATTCCAGTCAATTAGGTTCGAGTTTATCATTGATTCTTTGAGTCTATGATTAAGTTATAGGCGCATAAATGATAAGCGCAGTAATTAGTGAGGGCAGTATGCCGATAAAACCAGAGATATTAAAGCGCCATACGGTGATGCGTAGCCGTTTATTCCGTGCCGATGAAGTGCACTTGCGTTTTAATAATGGCACAGAGCGCTTGTACGAAAAGTTATGCAGCGGGGGCCCGGGTGCGGTACTAATCGTGCCCTTGCTAAACGATAAAACCCTTTTATTAATACGTGAATATGCCGCTGGGCTGGAGGATTATCATTTAGCTTGTCCGAAGGGTGCGGTTGATGAGGGGGAAACTTTGTTGGAAGCGGCGAATCGCGAATTAAAAGAAGAGGTGGGTTACGGGGCGCGTAAATTGACCTTTTTGAAAAAAGTTCATCTGTCGCCTTCTTATATGGAGCACGGTATTAATATTATCATCGCACAGGATCTATACCCTGAGCGTCTGGAAGGTGATGAGCCAGAACCTATAGAAGTCGTTGAGGTGCCATTTACGAATCTTGCGCAATTGTGTATGCGCGATGAGGTGTGTGAAGGGCGCACAATTGCGGCGTTATTTTTGGTGCGTGAATGGTTGAGTCAACAGTTGTAAATAATTATGCCTTCAAATCTAAAAACAAGTATCGATCAGGAATTCATTGCGAAACTCATTGATATTGCACGCCTTGCTGGCAATGCCATTTTAAGTATTTACAACGCACCTGAAAAAATGAATCTGCAAATTAAAAGTGATCAGTCACCAATAACCGCAGCGGACATAGCGGCGCATAATATTATTGTAAAAGCTTTAATAACGCTGCTGCCGATTCCTGTTATTTCTGAAGAAGCGGTGTTACCAGATTTTGCTGAGCGAAAAACCTGGCAATACTATTGGTTAATTGATCCATTGGATGGCACTAAAGAATTTATTGCACGTACAGGGGAATTCACTGTAAATATCGCGCTGGTACAAAATGGCGTGCCAGTATTGGGTGTTGTGCATGTACCGGTAGTAGATGAAACGTATCTTGGTGTTGATAAAACTATTGTTGTTGAGCAAAAGAGTCGTGCGGAGAAATATCGTAAAGGAAAAAAAATTGCTGACTTAAAAACACGTAATTTAAATACACGTTTTGCAGCACAACAAAGTTTAGATGTGCTTGCCAGTGTTCGTCATGGTAATGAGGCAACCGCTGCGCTGCTGCAAGAAATCGCATTACATTGGCCTGCACCTTTACAGCTAATAAATGCGGGTAGCTCATTGAAGTTTTGTTGGATCGCTGAAGGTCGTGGTGACTTTTACCCGCGCTTGGCGCCGACGTGCGAGTGGGATACGGCAGCAGCGCAAGCAGTATTAGTTGCAGCTGGTGGCGCAATAGTGGATGCAAAAAATCTTTTGCCTTTAATCTGTAATAGGACTGAAAATCTTCTTAACCCATCCTTCTTTGCTTTTGGTGACATATTATTTGACTGGGCTGCGTTATTGAAAAAAGGAACCAACATACTTTCGCATAATTTGTAATAATTAAACATTGGTAAAGAATAGTTCGGTATGTAATTTTGCTGGCAAAGGCGTCAGGGTGAGCTACTATAAATGCTGGCATAGTATTTACTTATTTTTATAAAAATCGCATTTGCAGCTACTACCAGCCACTAAAATAGATAACTAATATGAGCAATCGGCGCGATCTCAATGCTCAAACCAAGGAGGCCTTGAAGCAAAAAATCCAGCAACTCGAACAAGAAATAACACTCTTGAAGGACAGCCTGCGCTCACCAAATGCCCATCAAACCTCTGAACTTAACCAACTTAGCCCTGAGCTTACCCCAGAACTCAGCCCAGAACTCGGCGTACCCCAGCTCGGCCTGATAAAAAATTCGTGGCTAATTTCGTTTGGCCAGTATTTATTGTTAGAGCCCGATAAAAGTAATATTTCAAGCGCATTAGCGCGTTTGGGACAATTGTTTGATCTTATAGATTGCAGCCTTTGGCGAATTAATGCGCCATCAACAAACCATAAATTAATGGGTGCCTCGGTAGACAAACCAAAAGACTATCAATGCTTGGGACAATGGAGAGCTGCCACAAATACTGCTATGTACGAAGCAGAATGGATAAGCGGAATTTGGTTGCATGGTTCGCAAGTTGCTGCGTCACTTGAAGCTGGTGAGCCTGTTGCATTGTTGGCAAATGATCCGGAGATACGGCAAATCACAGAGCCTTTGCGTGCTGTAAATATTTTTAGCTCATTGTTAGTACCGGTAGTGCGCTACAACTTACTTGAGGGTTTCATTGTATTGCATCGTGGGGATACAAAAGGCTGGTATACCCGCGATATAGAACGCTTAACTTTTATCTTGAATGCGCTGTTTACCATTCATGATCGGCAACAGCTAGTCCGCCAATTAAGTGATCGTGATACCCGTTTTAATTATGCTATTGAAGCATCTAGCGATGGTCTGTGGGATTGGAATATTGTCACCGGTAAAGTGTATTTCAGCCGCAGCTATTTACGTATGCTAGGTTATCACTACGAAGATTTGCCTGGTAATTTAACGGCATTAAAAGAATATTTTCTTCACAGTGATGATACTCAAATGGTAATGGAACGCTACCAAAAAGCCATCGAACAACGTGAGACTCATGTCAACTTGCAATTCAGAATGCAACATCAAAGCGGTAAGGTGATGTGGATTCAATCGAAAGCAAAATTTTGTGAGCCGGATGTAAATGGACGACCTACTCGCTGCGTAGGACTGAATACAGATATTAGCGGGTTTATTCATGCGCATCAGGAATTGTTAGCGGCAAAAACGCAAGCGGATATGGCTAATAAAACGAAAAGCGAATTTTTAGCGCGGATGAGTCACGAAATTCGTACTCCTATGAATGCCATTATTGGACTCGGTTATTTATTTAAAGATACCAACCTTGATGAACAACAAAAAAGTTACCTTAGCAGTTTAAACTCGGCTTCTGATTCGCTCCTACATATCATCAATGAAGTGCTTGATTTTTCAAAAATAGAAACTGGGAAAATAATTATTGAACAAGCGAATTTTGATTTGGACCAGCTTTTTGAAAAAATATCCCGCTTGTTTGAAATCAGTGCAAATCAAAAAACCGTTCGTATCATTTACGATATTAGCGCAGATGTGCCCCGTTTTTTACGCGGTGATGCGGTACGCTTAAGCCAAATTATTGGGCACCTAATTAGCAACGCTATTCAATATTCAGACACCAGCGAAGTAATTGTTGGCGTAAAATTAATAGAAGCGAATATAAAACACGTACAGCTTGAATTTAGTGTGACAGACCTGGGTGTTGGAATGAGTGCCGAACGCTTGTCGACGGTTAATGAAAGTTTGCTAAAACACGTGCGTATTAATGACGAAGAGCATGGTGGCTTTGGTTTGGGCATTTGCAGTCATTTGGTTTCGCTAATGGGTGGCGCGATAAAGATAGAAAGCAAAACGAATAAGGGGTGCAGTGTGATTTTCACGGCACGCTTTGATAACAGTCACCTAGGTGCACGAAAGTTCCACCAATATTCACGCGACTTAAAAAATATTCGCGCACTCATTGTGGATGACAATGTAATTGCGCGTACCGTTATAGAGAGCACGGCTAAAAACATTACAATGGCAACAGATACCGCCGAAGATGCCGAACAGGCGTTAGAAAAAATTAGCAACGCTAGTGTCGAAGGAAAGCCATTTCATTTTGTATTGATGGATTATCGCATGCCCGCAATGAATGGCATTGAAGCCGCAATGGCTATTAAAGCTAATCAAGCGCTAAGTTATTCACCCCATATTGTTTTGGTATCGGCGCATCATCGCGATGAAATATCGAGTGAAGGCAATATAGCCATTTACGTCGATGAATTTTTAAGTAAGCCCATTAGTGAGGCGCGTTTATTCGAAACGGTTAATGATGTTATTAATAAGGAAAAATATTTACAAGAAATAACTATATTGTCTGGAAGCGTTACAGATCAAGATGAAATTTTGCGGAACATCCGTGTTTTAGTTGTTGAAGACAACATCGTTAATCAGCAAGTTGTGCGTGGTGTATTGAAGAAAAAAAGTATTCAGGTGGTAATTGCTAATAATGGCCTTGAGGCCCTCCATATTCTCAATCACAGTGAAGAGTCTTTTAATGTAGTGTTAATGGATTTAGAAATGCCGGAAATGAACGGCATTGAAGCTACTTACGCTATTCGGAACGCAAAAGAAAGTTGGGCGCGCGATATTCCTATTATCGCCCTCACCGCACAAGCCATGCGTGGCGATCGTGAGCATTGTTTGACAGCGGGTATGAATGCATATTTATCCAAGCCCATAAATCCAGAATTGTTGTATAGCACCTTGGCCGAGCAGATTAATTATTTTCACGAAAAAAAAATGAAAGAAAAAACTTATAGGGCCTAGCTATTTATAGGCCTAGTTATTTATAAGGCGTAATTATTTGTACGGCCTAGATCTTACCTCACTAAAATATCCAAGTCAGAAAATAATATGATGCACCGGAATGAAGGTTCTGAAGAGTTTAATGAAGGTGAAGAATTTAATGAAGGTATAGATCGTAAACAACTGACGCATGTTAAACGGCGTTTCCTAGAGCTAAATCAAGAGCGTTATGCACGTACGCTTGCCGGATTTTCAGAGCGGCAGCAACAATTCCTCACGCTAATACCTTTATTATTCCACGTTAGCCATCCAATGTTGCCGGGATATAGCGGCCATCAAACACCGGCTGGAGTGGATGGCTATTCGCCCTCTAAAGATGACATTCGCACGGCTAAAATGCTGGCACGCAGTTTTACCTATCAACATGATCTGATCGACAAAAAAAATGCGCTGGATGCACTTTTCATTATGGGCAGTCTAGGCACGATTGCGCATTCTGAAATAAGCGATATAGATGTTTGGGTCTGTTATAAAAGCGAGCTAGATTCTATAGCATTGGCAGCACTACAAAATAAATGTAACAACCTATCTCTCTGGGCTGCAGATGTAATTCATATCGAAACACATTTTTTTTTGATGAATGCAGAACAGTTCAGTCAAGGACAGCAAGCAGGATTAAGTAATGAAGCCAGTGGTAGTGCGCAACATTTTTTGTTATTAGATGAATTTTATCGCACCGCGGTGTGGCTCGCTGGCAAATTACCCTTGTGGTGGTTTGTTCCTGCGGAGCAAGAGCACAGATACGCCGAGTACACCAATAATTTATTGGGAAAGCGCTTTTTGCGTACAACGGATGTAATTGATTTTGGTGGTGTTCCGGCAATTCCCACTAACGAATATATTGGCGCGGGTGTGTGGCAACTCTATAAAGGAATTGATTCACCTTATAAATCGGTTCTAAAATTATTATTGCTGGAAGCTTACGCCAACGAAAAATATAATGAGCCATTAGCCCTCGATTTAAAACGTAAAATATATTCGTCCACTATTAAAATCAAAGATCAAGTTAATGATCTGGATGCCTATGTACTAATATACCAACGCTTGGAAAAATATCTTAACGAAAAAAATCAACCTGCGCGATTGGAATTAGTTCGGCGTTGTTTTTACTTTAAAGCGGGGAAAAGTTTATCTAAAACTAGCCGTGCGTCAGCTAAATCATGGCAACGTTTGTTGCTAGAGAAAATGGTCAATACCTGGGGCTGGCAACATTCATTACTGACGATGTTAGACAATCGCGCTTATTGGAAATCGCCCCATGTGTTAATAGAACGAAATTTGTTGGCCCATGAGGTGGATCATGCGTATCGTTTGCTAATGGATATGAATAAAAATGCTTCCGCTAGTGCCGCCATTAGTAGCAATGAATTATTGATTCTCGGGCGAAAGTTACACGCGGCCTTTGAGCGAAAAGCTGGAAAAATCGACTGGATAAATCCAAGTATTTCGCAGGACCTAAGTGAGCCTGCGCTTTGTTTTGTGCAGGTTATTGAAGCTGATTTGCCAATATGGCAAGTTTATCGTGGTAGCCAACAAGATTTAATCTTACGGAATAAAATAGCGGAGCCAATAAAGCGGTCGCGGAATTTTATTGAATCATTATTGTGGTGTTATGCCAATGGAATTTTATCTATAGGCACTCAGTCAGTGACTACTAAGCTTGATATTTTAAGTAAAGACTTCGTCTTGCAAAGCTCCCAGCGCCAACAACTTTTACAAAGTATACAGAATTGGCTGCCCGTACCCTTAATAAAGCCCTCGCATGACTGTTTTACGAAAAGTTCGCAGCCAAAGGGCATCATGTTATTGTTTAACGTTGGCGTTGAACCTCAAGCAGAATTACAAAAAAAAGGTATGCAAATGCTGAGCAGCCACTGCGATGCTTTTGGCTATAGCGGTTTAAAAGAAAACTTAGTAATAAGTGTGGATATAATACAGAGTAATACTTGGGGTGAAATTGTTTGTCGGCATTTTGCTAACGATGCTTTGGTGAATAGCCTGCTATATTATTTGCGTCTGGTTCCCCCGCTTAAATATTCAGTATTACCAGAATTAACCGTTCGTTGTTTTAGTTTGGGGCAGGGTAGCATAGTTGAGCAACGTGTTATGGATTTGTGGCGGGCAATTATTAGCTGCTTTTATTCTGGTACGCGTTCACGTAACACGCGTTTTTTATTTGAAATAGCGGACGAATATTTGTTGCTACAATTTGTTCACCAACAACCGCAAATATTCCGCTTTAAAGCCTATGAGAAATTATTGGAAAAACTGAGTTCCCCGCAAACGGAATACAATCCTATAGTAATAGATTCCTTAGCACTTGTTGACAAGCCTTTGCGTCTGTTTTGCGAGGCCGCAAAAAATGCGGGTATTTATGTATTCTATAAAATTGATGGAGCTGTAGCTGAAGTCAGTATTGTAGATCACAAAGGTTCCTTATTTACTAAGACATTTATGTTACACAATGCGCAAACCTTATTGCGCCCTCTCTGCCGATTTATTCGTTCTGCGGTTGAACGGCAAATCTTGGAGCACGAGCTTTTTCCAGATGCGCCTACCAGTGTGGATCTGCTACAAAATATTTCCATTTATGAATTGATGGGTGATGAAAAACAAAAAAATATGCGCCTTGAGTCACGTACTGTCGGCGAAGATATCAGCCATTTACGATTTACTAATATTTGCGCCGTAGCAGAGCCGGCGGACAACCATCAGGCAAATAATCCGCTAAGCTTTACTATTTTTTGTGAAGGAAAAGAATTCTCCGAATTAGAATATGGCGCCGGGTTATTCACCGCTGTAGCACGTTACATCCTCACCTGCCGTCAACACGGTGAAACTTATCCTTGCTACATAACTGATTTGGATTTATCACTTTGTCGCGAAGCCATTGCGCCGCAAACGGGCGTACAACTTATACATTATTTGCACATCAAAAGTGAACTGGAACAGCAGTTAACGCAGGCTTTGCAGAATTTGTAGCTTGCAGCTTATTCGGTTAAATTAAAGTTCGATTAAATTAAAGCGCCGCACAATTCATGAGAGTTTTAACTCATGTAGAGTTTTATAGTGCGGCGCAACAATTTTTATTATTGCACTTGTATCTGTGCCAGCTTCGCTTTGGCGCGTTCACCACTTTCGCCACCACCTTCAATCACTTGCTGATAGTAAGCTGCGGCGGCAGTGCGGTTGCCTTTTGCGAGGGCAATATCGCCCAGTGTCTCGCTGGCCATTTGTGTTGGTAAGAGACGTTGGCTGGCGACTAGGTCACGCTCGGCGAGGTTATTGTTTCCCAATTCTTTATAAGCCATGCCGCGATAAATGTAAGGGCGAAAATACGCTGGGTTGGCTTGTATTGCTTTGTCCAACGCGGGCAATGCCTCTTTGTGTTTATCTTGCTGTAATAAAAGTTTACCTTTCATTTCCCAAAATAAATTTTCCCTAGGTTGTTGAGCGACAGCACTGTCGACCAAGCTCATTGCTCTATCGTATTGCTTGTCTTTAGCCGCTCTCAGAGAGTCTTCGTAATTTTTATACGCCATCTTATCTTGTCTAACTTGTCTCATGGCGCGGTCAAAAGCTTCTTTGTTGCGCACTCCGTTTTTGGGATGCTTTGTTATTTCATTGCGATTATTGGCTACGCGGTCACGCGACGGCGGGTGGCTTGAAAATAAGCCCTCCAGCCAGTTCGTGTCTTGCTTCTCAGACATCCGTACAAACAACTCTTGTAATTCAACCGCGGCCTCTGGGTCATAACCGGCTTTTACCATGTATTTAATACCGTGTTTATCCGCTTCTGTTTCGTGATCACGTGAATATTTAGCATTCCACGCGTTAGCGCCCACTCCTAAAGCGCCCACTGCCAATACAGCGTATTCAGGTTTTTTGGAGGAAACCGCAACGCCTGCCAGTAAAACGCCTGCACCCACTAATATATTTCCGGTATTTTGGCTGGCCCCGTGGCGCGCTGCGGCATGTACTATTTCGTGGCCAAGGACGGCGGCTAGTTGTGCTTCATCCTCAAGTTGCACCAAAAGCCCACGGTTAATGGCCAATTTACCACCGGGCATCGCCCATGCGTTGGGAATATCGTTATTCAGTACTACAAATTCGTAGGGCAAATTGGGTACATCGCTTACCGCTGCTAATTTTTTACCCACCTTATTCACGTAGGTTGTTAGGCCTTGGTCAACTACATATCGGCCACCTTGTGCTTGCTGGCTAGGCCCGTAATTTTTAGTGCCAGTGGCAATATCTTGTTGCGGTGAATCAATAATGACTTGTTGTTTACCTGTTACCGGGTTAACTGCGCAGCCTGCTAAGCCAAGTGTAATGGACACACTGATGAGTAAATGAAATAGATGTTTCATGTTTGCTCCAATTTTCTCTGATTAAGTCGGCTATAATGCCACAATTTTTAGAATGAGATGTTTGTAATGAAGGCATTGCAAGTAATAGAACTTTTCGCTGGTTTGGGCGTAAAAGGACAACCTATTGTTGAAAAGTTACCCGTTCGTGAATTGGACAATGGCCAAATGCAATTAGTGCAGTCGCCGGCATTTGTGAAAGGCCTCGCCAGTGGTGACGTTATTAAATGTGATTCGCCTAATCAAGAATTTGAAATTGTGCAGCACAGTGGCAACTTAAGTGTGCGTGTCTTTAGTCGAAATGATATTACACCGCTGCTTGATGCTCTCACTCCTGAAATAGAAAAACTTGGTGGTGAACTTGATGTGGAAACATCACGCATGTTGGTGTATTCCATTCACGTAAGTTGTGGTTTTAATACTATTGAGGCGATTTTAAATCAACATATTGGTCAGGATGGTAATAGCACCTGGATGTACGGTAATGTTTATGACCCAATTGATGGAGTCACTCCATTGAACTGGTGGCAAGATATTTTAAAACCAGAATAACGTCAATTTACCTCTGGCTTACAATCGCGAAATAAATATTTTATGCTCTTACTTATCTCTCCTGCCAAAACCCTTGATTTTACAACACCATCTCCTGTTATAAAATTTTCACAGCCAGATTTTTTAAAGCAATCGCGTCAATTGATAAAGGAGTTGCGTGGCTTATCACCAGCGGATGTTTCAGCACTCATGAATATCAGTCCTAAACTCGGCGTTTTAAATTTTCAACGTTTTGCAGATTGGCGCACCCCGTTTACCGCAACTAATGCCAAGCAAGCGCTGTTTGCATTTCAGGGGGATGTTTATACTGGTATGGCGGCGCAAAATTTTTCGCTGGCTGATATTGAATTTGCCCAACAACATTTACGCATTTTATCGGGTCTTTACGGGGTATTGCGGCCTCTGGATTTAATTCAGGCCTATCGTTTAGAGATGGGAATTGGTTTTATAAATTCGCGCGGAAAAAATATATATGAATTTTGGAATGATGCTATTACTCACAAGTTGAATGAACAGTTGCTGGCATCTAAATCAACGACGATTATTAATCTTGCTTCAACCGAATATTTTAGTTCCGTGAAAACAAAACTATTAAATGCAGAAATTATTACACCAATATTTAAAGATAAGAAAAATGAAAAATTTAAAATAATTAGTTTTTTTGCTAAAAAGGCGCGGGGAATGATGAGTGCTTATATTATTCAAAACCGAATTACTCAGCCAGAGCTGCTCAAGCGGTTTAATGGAGGTGGATATAGTTATAACCAGTTACAGTCAAACGAGCGCGATTGGGTTTTTACGCGAGAAAATTTGGTCTTATAGTCATTCGGCAAAAAAGCGGATAAAAAATATCAAACTTTTTTAATAAATCCACGTTTTCATCTGCATATTCTCAAAATATCAACTACTCTTGGTTTATCGTAAAAATCAGTCTTAGAATTAGGTTGCATTCACTGGTGCAGAAACATACAGTTTACAAGCTCTATGTTCTCTAGTGGTACTTCACAATAATAAAAGGCATGCTATGACGGTAAGCAATCATTTTACTCTGCATGCTGTAGAGCGTATGGCTAGCGTTGCTCCTGTGTCATATCGCCGTATTTTTAATGGATATGGTATTTACCATCATGGAGTGCAGTTTGCGATTATTATTAATGATCGCCTCTACTTCCGCGCTGATCACCTCTCTCGTGATTTATATATCGCTAAAAAAATGTCAGCCTTTCAACCTTGTGCCATGGTTGCGCTAGAGCCTAGTTTTTTCCAACTGCCTGAAGATGTGCTGAATCATCCTCCCGAATTAATTTATTGGATGCGCATCGCGGTCGAAGCCGCACAAAATGCCTATTCTGTAGATGAGGATGAATCGTTAACGAACACTCCGGTTCGCCATGCACATACCCGCTAATCTGCTTTAAATTTCCCCTCGGTTGATGCAGTCCTAAACTAATGTGTAAATAAAGGTTTTAGGGCTGCCTGCATGACGATCAGAATATTGATAGCGTATGACGCCAGCTTCATTGGCGATACGGTTAAAAAATAGCTAGGTATTCATATCGGTCGTGTGAAGGTATTCTAAGCAGTGGGTAGTGTTTTTGTCATGGTTGTACGTAATCACAGTCCTGTAGATATCATCCTGCCCGATTGGAAAATACCTTTTATGACGGAAAAATATTATTAAATCATGTTCAAGCTACCTCCAAAACATGGCACCTCTAGCTACTGCATTATTAAAATATCTATTCATGTTGTGGGCAATAATATCGACAAATTTCAGATGTCATTTAAATTTATTAACTAGATACAATGACAATAAATAGTAAGAGTAGATAATTATTTCCGCCGCACAATGTGAATACTCGTCTGGAGAAATTCGTACATTCGTTGGCAATAGAAAATAATAGATAAGATGTGCCCGCAATTAAATTTTAGGTGCCATTAATTCTCGAAAAAATTATAAATTTCAATCCGTTGAGAACTTGCGCACTGCATTTTAAAAATTTTTTTGTCATAATAAAAATACGGTTATGCAAATTGTTTAATTGCACTAAACCAAAAACTAAAAATAAGCAACACTACCATACATAAATTTACATTCGGAGAAAATATGAAATTTACAAAATCACGTCAATTATTGCTTCTTAGCATCCCTTTAGTAGTAGGTGTATTCAGCGCCTCTTTTGCTGAGGCCGCTAAAGTTGTTACCAGCCCTGGCGTTAGTTACAATTATGCAGGCATTCAATTTACCGATCAAAATATAGACCAATACGATTGCAGTCAGGATGGCATTTCGCTTAATGGCAGCTTCGAAGTTGTTGAGAATTTTTTTGCTGTTGGTTCATACACCGATGTCAGTGGCGACAATTTGTGTGGCTCTGAAACTATTAGTATTGGTGGTGGTTACCATACTTTATTTAACGCCAATTCAAGTATTTACGGTGCGTTAAGTTTTGAAGATACGTCTGTTGATTACGGTGATAGCGATTCAGGTTTAATTTTAGCGGTGGGTTTGCGCGCTTTTTTAACCCCAAAACTTGAAGGTAAAGTTGAAGCTGCTCATCACACCGCGTTTGATGGCAATACCGTTATAAGTGCAGGTGCAGCTTATTGGTTTCATCCAAGATTTGGTGCTACTGCAGATGTTGGTTTGGGAACGGAAGCTTCTCATATATCGATTGGTCTGCGCCTTAGCTTCTAATGCGCGACTGATTGAAATAAAAAATGCCAGCACTTTCGCTGGCATTTTTTTTTGCGTTAGCAGATAACATTATAAACCTAGCTTGCTGCTTCAATTTCCTCACTAATAATTAACCAATTTTCTTCAGCTTCATCCAAATTTTGTTGCGCTTTTGCTTGCTCTAATAAAAGCTGCTGAAGGTTGGCCTTATTCTTATCATCGTAGATGCTGGCATCGCCCAATTTGTTTTCAATATCGGTTAAATGCTTTTGTAATTTTTCCATTTGCGATTCGACATTTTTTAATTTATTGGTGAGCGGTTTTAATTGTTGACGCTGCGCAGCTGATTGTTGGCGCTGAACTTTTTTGTCGACTTTATTGTCATTGTCGGTAGGATTTTGTTCTTCAACGGCATTTTGTATCTGGCGTTGTTGAAGCAACCATTTGTAGTAGTCATCAAGGTCGCCATCAAACTCACTGACATTACCGTCAGCCACCAATAAAAACTCATCCACAGTATTGCGCAATAAATGGCGGTCATGCGATACGATAATGACTGCGCCTTCAAAATCTTGTAGCGCCATGGTAAGTGCATGACGCATTTCCAAATCTAAATGGTTCGTAGGTTCATCTAATAATAATACGTTTGGTTTTTCCCAAGCAATGAGAGCCAGCGCCAAGCGTGCCTTTTCACCGCCGGAAAAATGCGTGATAGGCTCAAACGCTCGGACGCCATGAAAATCAAAACTGCCAAGAAAATCCCGAATTTCTTGTTCGCGAGCTAGTGGGGCCAGGCGTTGAATATGCAATGCAGCAGATGCATTAATATCGAGAGCTTCAAGTTGATGTTGTGCAAAGTAACCGAGTTTAAAATGTTCGCCGTTAGTACGTTCACCTTGGAGCAATGGCAATAGGCCCGCCAGTGTTTTCACCAAGCTGGATTTTCCCGCGCCATTAGGGCCGAGTAAACCAATACGCGTTTCGGCGCGAATGCTGAGTTCAACTTTTTGCAAAATGCATTTTTCGTCGCCGCTATTTTTGTCTCGGTAACCAATGTCGGCGCGCGCAATGTGCACTAATGGTACGGACATTTTGTCTGAACATTTGAATGTAAAACTAAATGGCGAATCAATATGCGCTGGAGCAATTTTTTCCATGCGCTCTAATTCTTTTATGCGGCTTTGTGCTTGGCGCGCCTTAGTGGCTGACGCACGAAACCGGCGAATATAACTTTCGACGTGTGCAATACGCTCTTGTTGTTTTTCAAAAGTTGATTGTTGTTGTGCAAGTTTTTCAGCGCGCTGACGTTCAAAGGCAGAATAATTGCCGCTGTAGTTGTCGAGTTTTTGTCTTTCAATATTTACAATTCGGTCAACAATATTGTCGAGAAAATCGCGGTCGTGCGAAATAATAATCAGTGTGCCGGC
>JANPKH010000508.1:0-3190 GCA_031425935.1 Gammaproteobacteria bacterium
AGGGAGGCCGCCACCAACACCGCAAGATTTATCAAATTCTAATAAATAATTAACAGTTTCAACTTGTTTTAACAAATCAGGAATTATACTTTTAGGCAGTAGGGTGGTTCGATCTCTAAATCCTTTACCATCGCGAACAACAATATAACCCAGCGCGAAATCTACATCTTTAATACGCAAACGCAACGCTTCCGAAACGCGAAGCCCACTACCATACATTAGCTGGGCCATCAGCTTATAAGGTAAAACCATATTGCTGATAATGCTCATGGCTTCGTCATGCGTAAATACGGTAGGGGTGCGAACTGGTTTTCTAGCATACTTAAAATCTAAATGTTCAATCGGTTTTTGCAGAAAGCGGTTATACATAAACATTAAAGCATTCAGCGCAAGTTTTTGTGTATTGGCTGACGCATCCCTAGACACAGCTAGATATGTCAAATAAGCAGCTACTTCTGATTTACCCATTTCTTGTGGATGAAATTTTTTATTAAACAAAATAAATTGTTTAACCCAGTATGCATAAACATTTTCAGTTGAATAGCTTTTTCCATCGACGCGCATAAATGCGCGAAATTGATCTAGAAATTTTGTGGGTGAAGCAGGTAGAGGAGAGCGAATATCATCCATGAGTATTTCCTGTTTGGATAACCAGTTGTTGCCATCTTAGCCAACTAGTTGAAAAAATGCAATTAATTGGAATGACTTCAGCTATATAACTCCAAAATTAATTTGAAAAGATAGATAACTCAATGATTCAAAAGGCATATTTACTCTCTAAAAATATCAATTTTTTGGAGTTATGCAGCATGACTACAAATTACTTGGAATTAGATCTTGCGGGTTATATAGTGGCCGCTGTGTAATAAACTGTTAGGCAGTGGCCGTAGTAGAAATTATGCCAAAGTAGTAAGCTGAGAATTAGTAGAAAAAATTTCAATTTATAGAACTATTTTATGCTCTAACATATGCTGAGGTTGATTAGATGAACTTATTGGCCGAATTTATTGGTTGTGAGTGCGACGAAAAGGACATTATTGTTTCTTTCGCTATTCGTGATAATGTGCTTTTAGTAAGAAGCCTAATTTTAAGTAGGACTCTATTTCATGAAGAGTATCTTGACGAAGAATGCAGAGGTGTTAAGGTGTCTTACGAAGGAGACCTGTATGAAGACGAAATGCAAAACACTTTAGAGTCTGTAGAATTTAAAGAAGAAAAAATTTACATCAATGCTAAATATTCAAAATATGTAGTAGATTCCTCAAAGCTTGAAGACTCTGACATTGTTGAAGTTAAAAAGTTATTGAAAAAGCAAAATTACGACAATCGGTTCAAAATAAAAAATGCCTAACAAGGCGTTGCATCGGACAGCCCTAGCGTCGCACTTTTGTGAATTTGCTTCGCAAATTTTGTCACAAAAGCACGCCACTAGGCCTGCCGCTGAACTTCACGTTAGGCTTAATATGAAAATTTACAATGTGCTAATTTTTAGCTTTTTTTTTGCAGCTTCGCCATTGGTAACTGCTGAATCTGAGGAAAATATTGTAAATTCTGAGCAAGTAAGTAAATCTTGCAATAACGTTCTTCAATCTGAAAGTTCAGAAGGGCACACATATTTGCCTAAAGAAGGTTATGTTCCAAATGAAGAAACGGCTATAAAAATTGCTGTGGCAGTTTGGGAACCAATTTATGGTGTTAAGAAAATAGCTCAGGAAAAACCATATAAAGCTACACTACAAAATGGTATTTGGTCTGTTAGGGGTTCCTTAAAGTCCGGCTGGGTTGGTGGTGTTGCAGAAATAGAAATTTGTAAATCAACAGCACAAATTATTCGCTTAAGTCATGGTAAGTAAAAAGCTTTCTAAAATTTAAGTTTTGTAGCTAAATAAAAAAGCCTAACAAATCGCTCAAGCACCGCGCACTACGTGCGCTGGACAGTTTTTAAGTCGCAGTTTTGTGGTTTTGCTGCGTAAAAGTATTCCACAAAACCGCAACTTAAAAACTGCCGCTTAGCTCGGCGTTATGCAAGGAAAGAAATGAAAAGCTTCCATGATTTTAATATCTTTGAGTACAGTGTGAACTGTAACCTCAAAGAAATAACCTTAATGCTCAAAGAGCATCATGGTAATAAAAGCGGGACGGTAGTTTTCCGTGGTGTTATTGGTCATCGCTTTGAAAACGTTCTTGAAGGCAATATCGTATTAGAGTTTTCTGAATCGAGTGCTGCACAGTTCTATCAAGAATTTGAAGGCCAAATTTTATCTTATCAGAAGTGGGGCTTACCTATTATTTCTAAAAGTCTGGAAGAGTTTCTTGGTGAGTCAAAGAAAAAGAATCTTAGGTTCTTCACTATTTCTACTTCTTATGGCTTGTCAGGTTGGGTAATTTGCACTGAGGTAACTGTCAATGCATAACAAATCGTTGCAGCTCGCACGCTGCGCGTGCTGGACAGTTTTTAAGTCGCAGTTTTGTGGTTTTGCTGCGCAAAAGTATTCCACAAAACCGCAACTTAAAAACTGCCGCTGAACTCGGCGTTATATGCCCAAAACTGGGCGTAGTTACCAATATCCAATATGGAGTTTTTATGAGCACTGAATTTTTTTACTGGGTCACATCTGCATTTTTGCTTGTAATCACCATTCAGGTATTAGATATAAAAAAATATTTAAAATATTTATCTGAACAAGCTCTCCAGGCCAATGCAGATCAGCATGTTAGAGATCGAGAAAATACAGAAGCCGTTAACTCAATAAAATTCTCAGTAGATAAATTAAGAAATCAAATTGCAGATATTGCTGAGCAAAACAAGCTATCTACAGAAAAAATTTACGATGTCTAGGAGTTTCTTTTTTAGCGTGCAATAGGTTTTCAGGTGGTTATGTAACCTGCTTTTTGGAAGGTAATTTTTCCGTGGTGCTATTTTAAATGGTATGCGTATTCCAGCGCACAGGCTTCCCATTATTAACAGAGCTACCTTTCGTAAAAGCAATATAACAATGCCATCAAATTCACTACGGTGCTTCGCACCTTCGTCGGACGCCGCAAGCGGCGCCGTTTATAGCAACGTTAAATTGGCAGTGAGAAATAATATGTTCCGTGAGAATGAGTTTTCTTTTTTTGGTAAAACTGCAATATATATTTTACTTATTCTTGTCGCTCTATCATGTGGTTTTAATATTGTTAATGGCGT
>JANPKH010000509.1:0-10509 GCA_031425935.1 Gammaproteobacteria bacterium
CGGATTCATCTTGCTCCCAGTACCAGTCGGACGCGAGCTCAGTGAGGCTGCGAAAACGCGCTTCGCTTGCGCGCAGTTCAGCAGTGCGTTCTTGTACAGTTTCTTCCAATATTTTGTTGTAATCATCGAGTTTTTTGTAAAGTAAGCGAACTTCTAGCATGTTATAGATACGTGTTTTTACTTCGATCAAATCAAACGGTTTGCTAATAAAATCTTTCGCCCCTGCTTGCAGCGCACGCAATTTGTGACCTGGTTGGGCGGTCAGCACGATAACGGGAATATAGTCATCCGGAGAATTTTTTTGGAGGCCTTCCATAACTTGAAAGCCGTCCATCTCAGGCATTTGTAAATCAAGCAAAATTAAATCGTAGTTATTTTTTCGATGTAGTTCACATACGTCTTTTGGGTTCATAGTTGAATTCACCGCAACGTAACCTGCCTCACTTAATAATTGCGTCAACAACATGATGTTGGGCGGTTGATCGTCCACGATTAAAATACTCGCGTTCAGAATGTCATTTTCAGTTAGTTTCATATTATCTTCTCTTCATTTGCTTTCGTCGGTTGTTTCCCGCCTAGCTCCATAGCTGAATCAAGAGCATTAAGGAATTCGTTAATTTTAATGGGCTTAGTTAGATAGCGAAAAAATCCCGCGCGCAGGCCTTTTTCAATATCGCGTGGAATTGCATTCGCGCTGAGCGCAATGACGGGAATATTGCGTGTGGTGGGATCTTTTCCAAGAATTTTTAATACTTCCATGCCGTTGATGCCAGGCAAATTTATGTCAAGTAAAATTAAATCGGGTTGACTAAGGCGAGCAAGATCAATGCCTTTGTAACCATCTCCGGCGGACAACAAAACTATGTCGGAGCGCGACGCGATAATTTCTTCCACTAACATTAAATTTGCTGCGTTATCTTCAACGTACAGCAGGGTTCGCTTTGCAGCACCGGCTTTAGCGGGCAGCAATGCACCGCTATTTTGTTCCAAATCTCTATTAAAGGTAACGTGATGTTGCGTTACCATTTCCAAGTCAAACCAGAATACAGTGCCTTTTCCAACAACACTTTCTACACTAATATTTCCGCCCATTAATTCAATTAGCCGTTTTGTCATAACTAAACCAATACCCGTACCCTCTTCTGGGCCGGTTTCTTTGCCAAGGCGATTGAATGGTTGAAATAATTGCGACACATTTTGTGGCGATAAGCCTTCACCAGTGTCCTCCACGCAAATACGTAATCGACGCGGCGAGCACTCAAAACAAGTAACAGTAACTTTGCCGTTTTCGCGGTTATATTTAACGGCATTGGAAAGTAGGTTGATGAGGATTTGCTTTAAGCGTATTTGATCGGCGTTTACTTTGAATGGCGTAGCAGCCGTCGGAAAACTCAGCGTGATATTACGACTAAGCGCTTGCGACTCAATCATGGTTTGGCATTCATTTAACAGATCAATAAGCGAAACAGGTTCCATTGCCAATGACACCTTGCCGGATTCAATCAAGGTGAGATCGAGAATCTCATTAATTAAATTCAGCAAGTACCAACCGGCTTGTAAAATCTGATCGACATTTCGTTTTTGGTTTACTGTTGGTGGCGGATTACTGGCCTCAATAAGTTGTGCAAAACCTAAGATCGCATTTAATGGCGTGCGTAACTCATGACTCATGTTTGATAAGAAATTGGATTTAGCAAGGTTCGCTTTTTCCGCCAAATGTTTTGATTTTTTTAACTCAATATTATTTTCAAGAATGACTTGATCAAGGCGTTTCCGTTCGGTGACATCTAACATCATGTTAATTCCACCGATAAGCTTTTTGTCTGCATTGTATAGCGGTGTAGGGTAAGCATTGAACCAGATCCTTGTTCCATCCGGTCTTTCAGCGATAGCTTCAACCCCCAGAATCTGCCGTTTTTCTTTCAATGCAATGGCTAAAGGACATTGGTCATGAGGCAGGTGTGAACCATCTGGGCGCAACAACTTGGAGCTAATGCACCAGTGATCAGTGCCTAATTCTGGAATGCGCCCGGAAAACTCAACGGCAGTTTGATTGAAATGCGTTAGCTTACCTTCAGCGTCAGTGGTATAAATTGCTACGGGCAGTGCATCAATAACCGCACGTAAATGTCGCTCATTCTCACGCAATCTTTTTTCAGTTTGCTTATTTTCAGTGATGTCAAGATTAGTTCCTACAATCGATTCAATTTCTCCTTGTGAGTTGGTACGAACTATTTCTACCGAGCGGATGTAGCGTGATCTTTTTTCTTCATTGCGCTTAATGCGAAATTCCCTGCTACTTTGTTTGCCCAGAATATTTGATTCGCCCAATAAAAATTGTTTTTGTGGTTGTTCGGAACGCAGATCTTTACGAATCAAATGCTCTGCCCAATCGTCATAGTTTACAAATCCGTCTTCAGTAGGCGGTAGATCATAAATGCGAAACATTTGAGCATCCCAGCGCATGGTTCGTTTCGCGACATCCCACTCCCAAATGCCAACGCCGGTCGCTTCGGTGGCCAGACGGACTCGCTCGTCACTTTCGCGCAGGGCCTGCTCAGTGCGTTTACGTTCGCTGATATCAGTAAACAACAGAATAATGTTTTTATTATTTCTACTGTGTTTGCTATTTTCCGGGCAGGCATAAATATCGAACCAGCGATTTAGCGAATGATCTTCATGACTAAAGCGAATGGGCTGACCGCTGGTGAGTACCTCATGATATTTATCAAAATACATTGAATCGAAGTTGGGAAAAAGCTCGAGCACTCTTTTGCCGGTGACATCATCTAAGCCAGTTTGTTTTTCAAATGATGGGTTCACTTCTAAAAAGCGATAGTCAACCGGCTTATCATTTTCGTAAATCATTTCTATAGTGCAAAAGCCTTCGTCAATGGTATTAAATAGATTGCGGTAGCGGTCTTCAGATTCGCGCATAACGGCTTCAGCGCTTTTGCGCGCGGTAATGTTGCGCAACACTGCGGTAAAATAACGTTGGCCACCTAAACGCATTTCGCTAACCGCAATTTCTAGCGGAAAATTATGGCCATCGCCACACTGACCATTCACTTCGCGCACCACACCGTTTGCGCGCTCGTGAGGGGTAACGTTGTAATAACTAAGCGACCCTTGATCCTCGTTCAATTCGGGAACCAAGCTACTGAAGCGCTTCCCAATAAGTTCTGATTCATCATAACCAAACATTTTTGCCGCAGCAGTATTTGCGGTAGTAATTAAATTAGTCTTCACATCGAAGGTCACTATGCCGTCCACTACCGTGGCAAGAATAGTTTGTAACAAAGCCGTGGTATCCATTAATGCTTGTTGAGATTTATATTCTTCAGTGATGTCGCGAAATACCATGACTGCGCCAATGATTTGATTGTCGTGATCACGAATAGGTGCGCAGCTATCCGAGATATTTCGAATGCTGTCATGGCCTATTAAGATAACGTCATTGGATGTTTTTGCTGTGCCATGTAACAGCGTATCCATAACTGGAATGGCGATAGGCACATTAGTATCCCGGCTGCGCATTTCCAGTATTTCGGCGATGGGGCGCCCTAAGGCTGCAGCTTGCGTACATCCGATTAATTCTTCGGCCACACGGTTCATTAAAGTCACTCGCGCTTCACTGTCGGTGGCTATTACCGCATCTCCAATTGAATTTAGCGTAACTTCCAATTTGTTTTCACTATCTTGTAAGGTTCCATAGGCAAGGTTTAACTGGTGGTTCATTGCTTCTTGTGTTTCAAGCGAGCGTTTTGTTTCGTGGTGCATTAAATTGATGAGACGCTGATGAATATTTCGGTAAATTCCATAAGCAAAAACTTGTGCAAATAACAACATAAATACACTGGCACAAATAATAAAAGCAAATAGCACATGCATGCTCAGTTCGCGGTTGTTGTCATAATGTTTGAGCAGGGTATTTTGTAGCTGCGTATATTGTTCCAGCTCCGTTCGAATGGAATCCATTAAACGGGCTCCTACACCGCTACGTAACCGCACCATAAGTGCATCCATATCGGGTTTTCTTTTTAATTCCAATGTGTATTCGAGACGCACCAATTTTTCTTCGACTAGCGAAGCTATTACCTCAGCTTGTTTTTTAGCCGCAGGGGTAAAGGAAGCATCGCGCAGTTGCTGCAAGTTATTCACAGCAACTTTGTGTGCAGTTAGATAAGGCTTCAGTGTGGCCTCATCGCTGGTGAGTATGTAACCTCGAACCGCAGTTTCAGAAGTGGTTAGAGAGACTAATAAATCTTGTGCGGTACTAATAGTAAGCAGAGTTTGATTGCGCATTTTATCCGCAGTTTGCATGCGGTCAAAAAACCAAAATAACGTCGTCGCAATAATGATTACTATTATGGTGGGAATGGCGAGTAAGAAAATATTTTTACGCGTGCTAGTTGATTGCATATAAAGTTACTCTTTTACCGACTTGGCGAGCTTCAGTGATGGGCAAGAAATTCTATGATATAGCCAGCGAAAGCATTAGTTCGTAAGCGACAACGTTTTAATGCTTAAATTAGATATCATTGCCTACGGAAGTTCAGCCGGGACTCCCCCTCTAGGAAATTGAATTACCTACAAATTGTTCAGAATACGTTTGCGTAAAACAACCGCAATTATGCTGAGGCTTGTCAAGTGGCTTCAGTGTGTTACCTAACATAGAAAACATTCAATCCCTTTATGGTAGTGCATAAGTGGCGCGTAAATATTTGAATTTATCGCTGCGGTATTAATTTTTATTTGTAGTAAATAGGCAAATTTATTTTGACTGGAAGGCTGGCTAGTGGCTAGTAAGCTGGTTAGAAAGTAGGTTAATTAATAAGGTAATTAATAGCGTAGTAAGTTAAATAATTTCATCAGGTCTGCTTTGTGAATTCAGCGTTTCCTTTCTTCTGTGTGTGCTCGCGCACTGATGGGCAGAGCAACTTGTCCCAGCATAATGGTGTTCCAATCTTACATAGACTTACATAGATGCAGCCTTTGGGCCAGTTACATTAAATCATTCCGGACAAAAAAGAGAACAGCAACAGGTTCAGAGAAATTTCCGATGTCAATTGTTAAGTGAGAGATTTTATATGGCTGGAGCGGTTCCCGTACTGCGCCAGGAAGTCTGTATTTTGCTAAAAAATTCTGAGGATACACATGAGTACTGCAAATATTTTATTCATTATTATCATTTTTTTATTAATTGGTGCTTTACCCATGTGGCCATATAGCCACTCGTGGGGTTATCTACCTAGCGGGGGTTTAGGTTTAGTTGTGCTTATTATTGCTATGGTTTTGCTGTTTGGGCGACGTAAAGTTTAATCCGCAATTGTGCGGATAAATAAAATAAATTAAATCGCTATTAAGCCACTTTAGTAATTGATCACCTACCGTGGGGTGAGTGTATACGCACCTGCTGCTCAGTCCGACTTACATAACAGTGCGGGTGACCTCCACATGTTGTGACCACCAAGGATTAACCATGAAAATAGAAGCCAAGTTCCGGGAAAGTTTACCTGAAATGACTCGCGCGGATGATGAGGTGTATTCACACTCTGACGGCACCGCGCCACAAAACACCAAGCAGGAACTTATCCTTGAAGAAAACTTACCTTCACTCATGGGTAGTTGGCTCAAGGTTTGGTTTTTAAATTTAGTGAATCATTTTTCCGATTGGAAAACCGATCAGCTAGATCAGAATGATAGGGTTGGTTTAGCCCCGTTACGCGTCGAGTTATTTAATGCCGAACAAATGGAGTTGCATGGGAAGTCTTTGGCGTTGAGGCATCGTTTACGCCGCTACAGAATTTACAATCGCTTATTGGATCGCCTTGATGATAACGAAACCGTTTTGGTTTCCAGCTGCACGTTGTTAATGGATGCAGCCACGGCGAAATTGCGTATTGCGCCAGCGGGCGAATGGCTACTTGATAATTTTTATCTTATCGAAGAACAAATTCGTACGGCGCGTAAACATTTACCTAAAAAATATAGCCGCGAATTACCTTGCCTCGCTACCGGCCCGTCGCGCGATTTACCCCGCGTTTATGATTTGGCTGTAGAAATTATTGCACACAGCGATGCACGCATGGATTCTGCCATGTTGCATCGCTTTGTTGCTGCTTATCAAAGCGTCACGCCGCTAACCCTTGGGGAATTGTGGGCAATTCCCATTATGTTGCGCTTGGCGCTGATTGAAAATTTACGTTTGGTAGCAGCACGAATTACTACGGCAAGTGATTATGTTAATCAGGCTCGAGAATGGGCCAACACCATGATTGAAATTGCCGAAAGCGACCCGAAAAATTTGATTCTTGCAATAGCCGATATGGCTCGCTCCGAGCCACCTCTGGTTAGCCCATTTATTGCTGAGCTAGCACGGCGTTTGGAAGGCCATGGTTCTGCGTTAGCACTACCCTTAATTTGGATTAAGGATCGCCTTGCTGAATCTAGTTTAACTATTGAACAGATGATTTTAGCGGAAACTCAACAGCAAGCAGCTGACCAGGTATCCATCAGCAATAGCATTGCCAGCTTGCGCTTTTTAGGCGCAACTGATTGGCGCGACTTTGTTGAAAAGTTAAGCGCTGTTGAAGAAATTCTCAGTGAAGATTTTTTTTATCGGCAAATGGATTTTACAACGCGTGATAATTATCGCCAGGTGATTGATCGCCTCGCAAAACGTATTCGCTTGACCGAAGCTGAAGTGGCGCGTGCCGCCATTACGCTTGCGAACCTTAATGCTGGCAGCGCTGAATCCTATGCGCCGCATAAAGCACACGTTGGATATTATTTAGTGGATCGCGGATTGGCGCGTTTAGAGCGCGTGGTGAAAACGCGGTTATCATTTTTCACGAAGGCGCGCAGGCTATTAGGGCACATTCCCTTCTTTCTGCATGTGGGCAGCATTTTGATGCTCACTACATTATTTTCCGCCGGGCTTGTGCATGAGGCAAAGGATGCTGGTATGGCCGGTTGGCAGTTAGGGTTGTTGGGTTTTTTAGCCGTACTGGGTAGTAGCCAACTTGCCTCTGCGTTGACCAATTGGCTTGCACTGTTGCTGGTGACTCCAAAGCTGTTACCGCGCATGAATTTTTCACGTGGCTTGCCAGCAGAAATGCGTACCTTGGTAGTGATTCCTACCATGCTTACCTCTACTGATAATATTGAGGAATTGCTCGAAGGGTTGGAAGTGCGCTTTTTGGGTAATAGTGATGATTATTTGCATTTTGCATTGTTAACCGATCTTTGTGATTCGCCAACAGAAACTCTGCCATTGGATGAGCAGTTAATTGAACAGGCGCGCCAGGGTATCGATGCATTAAACGTGAAATATTCGAGCGAAAATAATGATCGCTTTTTTCTATTTCATCGTTCTCGTAGTTGGAACGTCAGCGAAAAAATGTGGATGGGATATGAGCGTAAACGAGGCAAACTTGCCGATTTAAATCGCTTGTTGCGCGACGGCGCAAATGGCAGCTTTTCTGCCATCGTGGGCAATATCCGTTATTTAACTAACGTGAAATACGTCATCACACTGGATACCGACACCCAATTGCCGAGAGATTCGGCACGAGAATTTGTAGGGGTTATGGCGCACCCGTTAAATCGTCCCCGGTTTGATGAAAACGGCTCCCACGTTGTTGGGGGTTACGGCATTTTACAACCGCGCATGGCGGCTACTTTGTCCGGGCATAAGCGTTCGCGTTATGCGTTGTTGTATGGAATGGAGCCGGGAATTGACCCTTACACCCGCTCGGTGTCTGATATTTATCAAGACCTGTTTGATGAAGGTTCATTCATCGGCAAAGGCATTTACGATGTGGATGCTTTTGAGCAAGCGTTGAAAGGGCGCTTTCCTGAAAACCGCATTCTCAGTCACGATTTGTTGGAAGGTTGTTATACCCGTTCCGGTTTGTTGAGTGATGTTCAACTCTATGAAGAAAACCCTACCACCTACACTGCAGACGTAAACCGACGCGAACGTTGGATTCGTGGCGACTGGCAAATTGCCAGCTGGATATTTGGACGAGTACCCGGCTTTAACGGGAAAAAATGTCCCAATCCTCTTTCGGCCTTATCGCGCTGGAAAATTCTGGATAACTTGGTACGCAGCACCGCTCCTGTGGCCTTGCTGTGTTTGTTAGTTATGGGATGGTTGTTTACGCAACAAGCCTGGTTCTGGACCTTCACCATTTTTGCCATTGTGCTAATTCCTCCACTACTGATTGCTATTGTGGATACGTTTCGCTGGCCGCCAGAAGTCGTGTTTTTGCAACATGTTGTTGCTGTAGCGCGGTCTACCGGACGGAATGTTGCACAGGGGCTCTTTAGAATTGCGTGCCTGCCGCATGAAGCAGTGTTTAGCCTAGAAGCTATTTTGCGCAGTATGGGGCGGCTGTTATTTACCCGCCGCCTGATGCTGGAGTGGAATACCTACGCGGAACAAACCAAAAAGGGGCCGCTTGGCTTTTGGGCGACTTATGCCTCCATGTGGACAGTGTTGGTTATTGTCGGATTTGCCGCCGCAGGTCTGGCGTTTTTCAACCCTAGTGCAGTGCCTGAAGCCTTACCCATATTGTTGCTGTGGATAGCTTCACCAGCGCTTGCGTGGTGGGTAAGCCAGCCGTTAGAACGCCGCAATGCGAAATTGGAAAACAACGAAATTTTATTTTTGCGTAAGATTGCGCGCAAAACCTGGGCTTTTTTCGAGCGCTTTGTGGGAGAGGAAGACAATTGGTTGCCGCCGGATAATTTTCAGGAACATCCCCAACCTACAGTCGCGCATCGCACCTCTCCTACCAATATGGGGTTGGCATTATTATCGAACCTGACCGCTTATGATTTTGCCTATATTACCTGTGGGCAAATGCTTGAACGTACTGCCAATACCTTGAACACCATGATGCGGATGGAGCGCCACCAGGGCCACTTTTTCAATTGGTATGAAACTACTACCTTGCGAATTTTACCGCCGCGATATATTTCATCCGTGGATAGCGGGAACCTCGTTGGGCACTTGATGACGCTTCACGCAGGGTTAATTGCTGAGCTTGATCAGCCAATTATTCGTGAAAACATGTATGAAGGCATGCTAGATACTCTACGTGTATTAATGGATATGCCGTTGCAGGAACAGGCTGACGTAAGTGCTTCTATCACCTCTTTGTACAACCAATTACTTGGCGCAGCTCAAGCTAAAGTAACGTCGCCGCGTGCAGCATATCAACAGTTGAGTCAGTTGACCCTAAGCGCAACCGCATTGGTAAGCCAGTTTGAATTGGCATTGAAACCAATCACAAAACCACTTTTAGCCCCCGTTGTACTACTGCAAGGGTTCGAGGAAAGTGAAGCGTTAGTGTGGGCCAAGGCGTTTGCTCAGCAAGTAACGGCTGCGTTTGAGGAATTGATGCATGTGGCTCCCTGGGCGAAATTATTAAGCTCATTGGATAGTTCGAGCATGACCCATTTAGATGCGATTCCAACGTTACGCGGTTTGGCGAAAGCTAAAAGTAAATGGCTTAAGCAAATTGACGCATATTCTGCGAAAGCCACACCGGTTGAGCGGGCCTCGCTGACCAGGCTTTCGATTGTAGTTGCGATAGGTTGTGAGCATGCCAATGAGCGGATTACCTCCATTAATCGGCTGATTGAACAAATCTCCAAACTGGCTCATGTGGAATACGATTTCCTATATGACCGCGCGCGCCATTTATTGGCGGTGGGTTACAACGTAGATGAGTTCCGCCGTGATACCAGCTTTTACGATTTGATGGCATCCGAGGCGCGGCTAGCTAATTTTGTCGGTATTGCTCAAGGGCACTTACCGCAAGAAAGCTGGTTTAAGCTGGGGCGTTTGCGCACGTCTGTGGACGGCGAAGGCGTGCTCGTCTCGTGGAGCGGCTCCATGTTTGAATATTTGATGCCGAATTTAGTAATGCCGAGTTATGAAGGTACCTTGCTTGATCAAACCTGCCGCGCCGCGGTTGCCCGCCAAATTTCCTATGGTCGCCAGCGCTCAGTACCCTGGGGGATTTCGGAATCGGGTTACAACACCGTGGATTCCAATTTTAATTACCAATATCACGCGTTCGGTGTGCCTGGCCTTGGGTTGCAACGCGGCTTGGCCGAAGACGTGGTTATTGCGCCTTACGCTTCCGCGCTGGCACTGATGATTGCACCTGAAGCGGCCTGTGCCAATTTGCAGCGTCTGTCGGGTATGGGCATTGAAGGCCAATATGGTTTCTACGAAGCGGTTGACTATACCCAGGCCCGCCTCGCGCGCGGCCAATCCTACGCCGTTGTGCGTTCTTTTATGGCGCACCATCAGGGCATGAGTTTCTTATCTCTGGCGCATGTGTTGCTTAACCAGCCTATGCAAAAACGCTTTGAAGCTGACCCGCAATTTCAGGCCACGTTGTTACTGTTGCAAGAGCGCATTCCGAAAACGTCGGTATTTCATCACTATGTGGCCAAACATGCTGCAGGGCGGTCCTTTTTTGAAGCCGA
>JANPKH010000510.1:0-4051 GCA_031425935.1 Gammaproteobacteria bacterium
CTCAAACGTTCATGTAAATTATTAAATCGCGCGGCAAGGCTCTCTGACTGAGTAACAATTAATTGTCGCGCGGATGTAGATGACGGATCATTCGCACCGTTTTGCAGTGCTGCAAAAAAGTTCTGCAACCCACCGACTAAGCCGGTGTTAGCATCGGAAAGTAACCTATCAATTTTGCCAATGCTAGTGTTGTATTTATCCAACTGATTAAAAGTTGAGGAATCTAAACGTAGCTGACTTGTTACAAAATCATTTACCACTCGCTCAACTGACTCTACGCTAACACCATTTCCTAAAAAACCAGCGCTACCGTAACGCTGCTCAACACGCGTATCAAAATTAACATTCTGCCGACTATAGCCTACAGTATTAGCATTGGAAATATTGTTACCCGCGGTACGCAAACCAATTTGACTGGCTTGTAAACCCGAGATGGCATTAGAGAGAACACCTGCCATGATTTTTTCTCCTAGCTGCTATGGAATGTTGATTTGGAACTACCAACTGCAGACAATTCAACGACAGCTTCAGCTTTAATAACTGTGGCAGAACGAATTGCATCACTTGTTAGCAGCTGCTTTATTTTTGCAGCGTAATCAGGATCTGTTGCGTAACCCGCTGCTTGCAATGCTTCAGCATAACCTGCTGACGTAGCGCCAGCGTTAAGTGCGTGTTGATAGCGCGGATTTGTTTTCATAACATTGACATAGTCTAAAAAACTTTGTCGATAATCATCGTATTGACGAAACTCAGCATGTTCTTTTTGTGCAATTCCATTTTGATATTCTAAAGTTTTAACGCCTACACTTTTCCCTTCCCATGAATTACTTTTCTTAATATTGAAAATATTAAAACTATTGTTGCCTTGGGTATCGTGAATAACATGTTTACCCCAACCGGTTTCAAGTGCAGCCTGGGCCAAAAGCACATCAGTTTTAATATTTAATTCTGCCGCAGCTTGTTTCGCAAAAGGCATTAATGCAGCCACAAATTCTTCTTGCGTTTGTGCTACTGCACTTTTACTTTCCTTGGTAGTACTTTCCTTGGTAAGAATGGCAGCGCGTGAAATCAATACCGGCGGTTCACTAGCATTTGTATTCGTAATAAAATTAGTTGCCAACGGTTTAATCATTGGCTCAAGCGCAGGTTCACCTTCAATTAATTCTGTTGACGCACTTTTGTTATACATGGCCTGCATCTGCTGATACATACTGGTTGCCAGCCCTATTCCCTTGCCGCTGGTCAAATTCAAAACCATTTGTTGATCAAGCATTTCCTGATGAAATTTAACTTCACTACTGGAGAACATATCTCCATCCGAAAAAACCTCATTGGCATCGCGCATGGATTTCATCATTTGTTGCACAAACATAGCTTCGAATTTTTTAGCAATTTCTTTTAATGCTTGAGGGTCGTTTTTTCGCCCCATAGCTTTCACTGCATTCAGTGAATTTTGATCAAGATAATTATCTTTTATCTGCGCATCTTTTCCAGGTGCAGACAATGTGGTTGCTGAAGAAGCTGATAATAAATTGCCATCTATCGGTAACATTTAAATCACCACCAATTCTGCTTTGAGTGCGCCGGATTGCTTTAAGGCTTCCAATATAGCCATCAAATCGCTTGGCGATGCACCCACATTATTTACTGCACGTACGACATCATCCAATGTTGCTCCGGGAGCAAATTTAAACATTGGGTTTACTTTTTCTGAAGCCTGTAAATTGCTCGTAGGCACCACCACTGTTTCACCTTTGCCAAACGCATTGGGTTGGCTTACGGTTAAACTTTCTGCCACGCTCACGGTTAAACTACCGTGAGTAATGGCAACAGGTGAAACACGTACATTTTTACCCACAACGATAGTGCCGGTGCGTGAGTTAATAATGACTTTTGCAGATTCTTCACCCGGTGTTACTTCAAGATTTTCCAGCATCGCAATAAAATCAACACGCTGTGCCGGATTTTGCGGTGAGTCCACTACGATTGACACTGCATCGATGGGGCGTGCAACATCTGGCCCTAATAATGTATTAATACTTTTTGCTAATTGGTTTGCGGTGGTAAAGTCAGCGCGATTTAAATTAAAAACAATGGGTTGACCACCGGCAAAATTATTTTCTACCAAGCGCTCAATAATAGCGCCGCTGGGAATTCTGCCAGCGCTGGGAATATTCACTTTAATACTTGAACCGTCCGCACCTTGGGCTCCAAAGCCACCCACAATTAAATTGCCTTGTGCCACTGCATACACTTTTCCATCCAAACCTTTTAAAGGCGCTACGAGTAAACTTCCACCACGTAAACTTTTTGCATTACTAATGGATAAAACGGTTACGTCTAATGTTTGCCCGGGTTTTGCAAATGCTGGCAATTCTGCTTGAATCATTACTGCTGCTACATTTTTCATTTGCATCCGCGCGCCTTCAGGTATAGCAATACCAAATTGTTTCAACATGGAATTAAAAGATTGGGTGGTAAACGGTGATTGCGTTGTTTGGTCGCCAGTTCCATCTAAACCCACAACTAAACCGTAGCCGACTAATTGGTTAGACCGAACTCCAGCAACACTGGTTAAATCTTTAATGCGTTCTGCTTGCACACTTAATGAAAAATGCATTAATGAAACGATCATTAAACAATGTGTAATTTTCATAAGTGTTACTCAATTATTGGCTCACATAAATATGACTTACATAAACGTATTTGTATTAAAACGGCCAGATGTCGCTATTAAAAAAGCGTGACATCCATCCCATGGATTGAGAATCAGCTAAAGTGCCTTTACCGCTGTAAGAAATTTTTGCATTAGCTAAACGCGTAGAAACTACGGTGTTGTCAGGAGCTACATCATCAGG
Organism: Gammaproteobacteria bacterium; assembly: GCA_031425935.1. GTDB lineage: Bacteria > Pseudomonadota > Gammaproteobacteria > Pseudomonadales > Cellvibrionaceae > Cellvibrio. Next base: position 2,859 of record JANPKH010000510.1, read on the forward strand.
ACGCACGATGCCGCTGATACGAATAAATTCATCGCCGCTGTTTAAGGTCATCCACTTTTCACCGCGCACTACTAAATTTCCATTCGGTAAAATTTCTGCCACTGTTACGGTGATGTTACCTTGCAAACTGTTGCTTTGATCTGCACCGGCATCACCGCCAAACTTTCTTTTCTGGGCAATGTTTGTTGCTAACGACAAACCTTTTAGTGTTGGATTGGTGCCCAACAAAGTATCAGCACCGCCGTTAAAGCTGGTGCTGTTATCTTTAGAAACATCCACTTTTGATGATTTGGTAGAAACGGTTTTTTCGCTAAGCGTAATGGTAATAATATCGCCCACGAAATGCGCTTTGCGATCACCGAATAACGATAGTCCGTAAGAATCTTGGTACAAAGAACCGTCCGTGCGTTGCGGCATAGCTTGCGCTGCGGAAATGGTCGGAGCGTAAAAGGGATCGCCCGCTTGCGGTTTATCATTAAACATACAACCATTTAAAATAAATATGCTTAGCGTTGCTAACAGCGGGGTATTTAATATTTTTAGAATATTTTCCTTAGCAAGTTTTCCCACCACTACATTTACTGCACCCGATAAAGGTGCAATTACATTACGTAGAGTGCAGTTAATACGTAGAGTGCAGTTATAGAAAATGAAAAATGCTAGTAGGCGCATAATATTCTTACTCAGTTTTAGAGATTTTGTGAAATGTATTGCAGCATTTGATCAGCTGTTGAAACTACTTTTGAATTCATTTCATAAGCGCGCTGAGTGGTAATCATATTTACCATTTCCTCAACAATATCAACGTTGGAACTTTCTAAATTACCTTGCAGTAAAGCACCCATACCGTTTTCACCGGGAGCACCTTGTTGTGCATCACCACTGGCAACACTTTCCACAAATAAATTTCCGCCAATTGCTTGTAAGCCTGCGGGGTTAACAAAATCAGCCAAGGTAATATTGCCCAATTGTTCTGGCGCTACTTGACCGACGGTGTACGCATTCACGGTGCCATCTTTACCAATGGTAATTCTGCTAGCGCCTTGCGGAACAGTAATGGCTGGCTCTAATACCAGGCCATCGTTATTCACTATTTGCCCTTCGCTATTTATTTGCAATTGTCCGTTGCGGGTATATGCGATGGTGCCGTCAGCTTGTAATATTTGTAAAAAGCCACGACCATTAATGGCGAC
>JANPKH010000511.1:0-1665 GCA_031425935.1 Gammaproteobacteria bacterium
GGATCATAAAAAGCCTTTGGCTGATGATATTTACGACTTTATTGGCATCGGCATTGGCCCCTTTAATTTGGGGTTAGCTTGCTTAACGCACCCCATCAGTGAACTTCGCGGTTTATTTCTGGAACAAAAATCGGAATTCGAGTGGCATCCCGGCATGCTACTCGAAGGTGTGCGCCTACAAACACCGTTTATGGCTGATTTGGTAACCATGGCCGATCCCACTAGCCCTTTCAGTTTTTTAAATTACGCCAAGCAGAATGGTCGTTTGTATCAATTTTGTATTCGCGAAAATTTTTTCTTATTGCGGCAAGAATACAATTTGTATTGCCGTTGGGTTATCCAACAACTGTCCTGTTTACAATTTAATACGCAGGTAACGCAGATAGATTATCTTGCCGATGCAGCTTGCTATCGCGTGCAAATTCGCAACACACTGAATGCCAGTTCAGGATTTTATTTTACTAAACGCTTGATTCTGGGCACTGGTACTCAACCAACTATTCCTGCCGGTTGTAACAACGTCAGTGAACACAGTGTTCATTCTGCCCATTACTTGCAACACAAACAAAAATTACAGCAGAAAAAAAACATTGTCGTGCTGGGTAGCGGGCAAAGTGCAGCAGAAATTTTTTATGATTTATTGCAACAGATTGATCAACACAACTATGAATTACATTGGTTTACACGGTCATCACAATTTTCGCCTATGGATTATACCAAGCTCAGTTTAGAAATGACTTCGCCAGACTACCTTGAATATTTTTATCATCTACCGCAGCAGCAACGTCATCAACTCATCAAGCAACAAGCTCATCTCTACAAAGGCATTAATAGCGATTTAATTAATAGTATTTATGATTTGTTGTATATCAAACAACTAGGCAACCCTGATGTAAATATTAAGTTGCACACGAATAGTAGTTTGGAAAGCGCACATTATTACGCTGGTAACCAGCAATTTAATCTGGAGTTTTTGCATCAACAACAGAATTGCGTTTTTATTAAACAGTGTGATGCCCTAATTTTAGCGACGGGTTACAGCTATCAACTTCCACGTTTTTTAAACGGTATAAAAAAACGTATTGTATGGGACGACAGTGACAATACTTGCCCTAAACCAAAAGCAGCACGCAATTATGCGGTTGACCATGCAGGACGAGAAATTTTTGTTCAAAATATTGAATTAAATACGCATGGTTTTGTAACACCTGATTTGAGTATGGCCGCTTATCGCAATGCGAGCATTATCAATGCAATGCTCGGGCACGAATACTATCCGCTCGAACACAATATTTCATTCCAATGCTTTTCTGCGCCGAATAATGTGCCATCACTTGCATTAGTAAGGGTATAGCCATGCCTAACACTATGCCTAATATAATTCGTCATTTGTTATTGCTAATGACTACCATGGCCGTCATTGGCGATGCACTCTTAATGCCTTTTTATCCACAATTTTTTGCCGAGCGATTTGGTGTGCACAATCCACAAAGCTCTGGAAATTATCTCGCCGCAATTTGTTTTACAGTGATGTTGGCTTTTCCATTCTGGGCACATCTTTCTAAAAAAATTCCTACGCTGTTTATCATGTTTGGCACCCAAGCACTTGCCGGCATATTAGCGCTCTTGTGCTATTGGGTTGAATCCTGGTCGTTGTTTTTGGTT
>JANPKH010000512.1:0-4517 GCA_031425935.1 Gammaproteobacteria bacterium
CTCCATGCGAATTCTGAAATTTTTTCTCGCAAATTTTTATCCTTGATCTGCAACACCTTCCAGTGCTGCAAATTAAATGCTGAAGGAGCCAAACAAGCCGTAGCAACAATTCCTTTCACAACATCATCCCCAATTGAATAATGGTTAGAAAAAAACTTAATTGCTCGACGCTCGCTCGCCAACTTGTACAAAGGAGATCGACTCACTCTGTTCAAGCTGGAACTCGTTTCAGCGATGTCATCCCATTCCAACACGCTACCCAGTATGCCAAACATAAAAAAATGCTCAGGAATATTTAAGGTATAGAGTGCCATGACTTTTTGATTCACATAAGTCTATAAAAAGTTGATTCAGTGTCTCAATAATTATGCTTTAGTAATAGAATGCTTTTCGATAATTTATCGCTACAGTTTATTTAGTATGTGTGCTTAAGTGGAAATTTAGGAATATTATGAAGCAGGCTTTTATTGAAAGAAGAGTTTTGGTGTGCTTTAAGAAAGATGTTTCTGATGACATTATTAAAAATTATTTCAATGGAATAGATGAATTGAGAAATGCCACCAGTGACCTGATGGGTTTTGAACTTCATAAATTTGAAAAAGTAAATTGCGAAGAAAATTTAGCAGCAACAGTTACAAATGTTACCTTCCCTGATGTTATGACGACTTGGAAGTTTAGAAATGAGCAAGCTTTGGAAGCTTTCCTGCAAAGTAATAGCCATCGTGTTATCGCCAAAGAAAAATTTAAACCTGCTGTTGATCACAGAATAGTATTCAACAGCAAGATCCTTTAAATAGCTTCCTCGGTCACCAAATATGGTTTTTTAACTTCAGTATGATTTGCTGCCGGCTCATATAGATAGAGCGATGAGTCTACAAGCCATGGTTTTGTATCGCGACAAACATCCACAAGATGCTTCACGAAAGTGCGAACGTAACTCGGCATGAACTTGTCCTTCATAAATATCATTGAGAGCGCCTTGACCTCCATACACTGCGTTTTATTAAGTACCACGAGCTCACCACTTTTCAATTCATCTGCACATAAAAACAAAGGCATTCTCACCAACCCAAACCCCTGGACAGAAAATTGTTTAGCTAGCACAAACTCGTTAACTGCAAGTTGCCGGCACTTTTGAAACGGCATATCCTTTTCATTGGTGCCAGAATTACAATTAACATTTATATAGGTGTGATTGGCAAGATCTTCACAATTGGCCGGAACACCAAAAGTTTTTAAATAATTTGGGCTAGCAACAAGCGCGTAGTTGCACCCTCCCAGTGAGCGGGCAACCAGTGATGAATCTTCCAGATCGCCAAGAAGTATCACTAAATCATAACCGTCGGATACTGAGAAACTATTTTTGTCACTAAGGGTAATGTCCAACTTTATAGTGGGATTCTTATTCATAAAATCCATTACAAGTTCACAGGTTTTTCTGTTGTTTAGTTCGCAGGGCATACAAATTCTTATTTTTCCCTCCATAGAGCTCTGGTGCTGTTGAACCATGGAGTTAGCTTCATCGACCTGCTCAATAATTAACGTGCAGTGCCTGTAATACTCTTGTCCAGCTTGCGTTAACTTGAAGCTCCGTGAGTTTCTTGCTACCAATGTCACACCTAGAGCTTCTTCCAGCTTTGCCAATTTTCGACTAATGGTTTGCTTACTGGTATTCAATTTTTTACTGGCTGCGGTAATACTTTTCAGCTCCGAAACATAGTGAAATGTATAAATATCGTTAAGATTAATGCTAGGCACCATAGCAGCCTCCTGTAATTATTATAAACGTAACAAGGTTACTAACGAAGACAATCATGTAACACATATATGTATATTCTAGAGTTCACTAAGTTACAGTTATGCATGCTGCTCCAACAAATTGCCTGCGAGGCCGGCAGCTCAACATAAAAATTTTAGCAGTGAAAAAAATACAACGCTGATCCTTAACACTCCGTAGAGACTAATTTTCTGCTAATTTGGCACAATAGAATCATGTATGAAAAATTATTACACAAAAATTGGTAATACTTTCAACGTGAAAATGAATAATTAGTAGAAAAACAGACTTAACAGAAATACATAAATTAGTAGTCAAATACTAATGTTTATTTCTTCCGATATTGCCAAAGAATTTTTAATGACCTTTTACAAGGTGAAGGGGTGACTAAAAAAATTCGCCACGCTCATTTCCTTGCTATAAAAAATACACCTAAATCCTTGACAAGATAAACTACTAAACTGTAATACCTGCACACTCTAAATCAGGTGACGTTATGTATATCACAGTTGGCGATTTGAGCAAAAAAACAAATATTATTCAAGTTATTATTAGATTATTTTCATATTTTAGATAAAAACTAATTGTTTAGGATGATAAAAACAATTTTAAGCGACACAATGAGTCTCCACGCGACACCCTTTTTATATTTCACCTAGTTTATATTTCTATACGGTTTTCGAAAGTCATTATTTTCCAGAAAGCACCTAACAAAATTAAAATGAACAATAAAAATGCCGAAAACCAAGCGTCACATAGTTAGTAGTTAGGGCGATAGCGCAGTAGTCGGGAGATAGAAAATTTCAACAACAGAATATAGTTATTTAAACTTCCAAAGCGCAAGAATTGGTTCAGTATTTTTGCTCTTCTTGCGATTTGGTAAGTACGACTTAGAATGTAGCTGGCTGATTTTTCTCGCGTTGACAAACTTGATCCAATAAAGCCGCAATGTAAAAAATATTTTAGTCCGCAGTTACTGTAATCAAAAATATTAAATAATTAAGTCGCCTATGGAATGACTTAATGTCTAGAGACTTTATGCGCATTAAAATTTTGAAGGCAAACGCGTTGATACTGTAAAAATGAATTCCCGCTTTTTAGTAATGTCATAGTCTGGACATTTTGTTCTAGATTTATCGTGAGCGAATCGCCCCATGAAGAGACAAACCCATTCGCTTTAACCGGGCCTGCATGGATTACTATACCTTTAGACGGCACATCAATTACACAATTGAACTCCACTGAAAATTGATTTTTGCCAACAATGTTAAAGACTCCTTTGCATGTGGGAAAAAAACCATCGGATACGGGGGTGTTGCCCACAAGCACTTTACTTTGATCAAGCTCGCCCGCAGCAGCAGTCTCTAGAGACATGGTTCCGTCTCTATTAAAAACAAAATTTCCTGAGCCAGCCATTCCAACTATGTCGACATTGGTGTTAAAAGCACGCGTGACAGGATCAATTGAAACTGAACCGGGTGCTTCAGGTTTTGATCTGGAGCACGTTTGCATGGTAGTAAATCCCCAAGTTCCAATCATATTTTCTTGAGTCATTCTTTTTTGCATATCCACATTATTATGATTATGACTAGCAAATACGCTTGTCGAAGCTAATAGAGACAGCAGCGGTGCAGCAAATAGTACCTTACTAATTTTGTTCATAAGTTTTTCCTGAAGTTAAGTTAAAGTTAATTGTAAGATTAAAGCGAATTGAATTTACTAAATATTAATTGCTATAACTAGCTCAATTGGCGCCATAATTATGAGATGCAGCGTCTCATTTCTTTGTTCCTAGTTAAGCAAAATTTATCTCCCTTTAATTCGGTAGCGAGGGCGCTTACTAGAAAGTTAGCCTACCTCGCTGCCGAAATTTTCTTGCGGCGTTCACGTTCTTGCTGCACGCTTCAGGTTTTAAGTATCGAGTAGGCCTCGAGGTGTGGTTTCTAAATCCGACATTGCCTCGCGCGCCATTACTTTTTGTCTTGACCGCTCAATTCTTACGCCTACGAATCTTCTGAGTAAAATCGGCATCATTAATAGCTCCAACACCAATCCAACCGCAAACACAAGTGCTGAAAGCACGCCTAAGGTAACGTTCATGTGGAATACAGAAAAAGCAAACACAGAAAAGCCAAGACTTAACACAAGTGTATTGACGATTATCGCTGGTGACATATAGGCAAGAGTTTCTGTTACTGCTTCGCTAGCAGAATGATTTTTTTCACGTACAAGCTCTATATATTTGGTACACATGTGCACCGTATCATCAACAATTATTCCCAGGGTCATTGAAAAAATTAGTACAGAAGAAAAGTCTAAGGTGTTGCCAAAGTAAGCCCAAATACCAAAGACGATTAGGATGGGAAGAATATTGGGTACCATGGACACCAATCCTAACCTTATATTTTTTAATCCAATCATCAATGTTCCCGAAATTAAAATGAGCGACGTCAATACGTTGATAACCATATTGTCGGCCAACCTATCCATCATGTATGAGAACATTACTAACACCGAAACACCTCTAGATTTAAATGTCTCGGCATTTTGATCAATCCAACTATTTGCATCGCTCACCAATTTTACAATTTGCGATAAAGTTGTGTCGGCGCCAACCCTCTTTGCTCGGATTTGAAGAACATTGGATCCATTTACACTGCCAGCAATAACTGTTGATGCTACTCAACATAGCAATGATGGCACCTTAAAATCTCGGTTTAAAACATGGGATGGCCACATG
>JANPKH010000513.1:0-4094 GCA_031425935.1 Gammaproteobacteria bacterium
CGCTGAAGTCAGCCGGATCGACCTAGCGGAAAAACAGGTCTGGCTTGCCGACGGACAGTGCATCCCCTATACCCGGCTCGTCAATACGATGCCACTACCAGTGTTCGTGAACGCCTGCGTGGACGCGCCTACCTCGGTACGTGAGCAGGCGCGCCAGCTGTGTTGCACGCAACTGCTGTTGATCAACGTCGCGGCGCCGCATCCTTCTTTGCGACCCGAGCACTGGATCTACGTTTACGACAGCGACATGCTGACGACACGCATCAACTGCACGGAGCGTCTAGCCGCCGCTAACGCACCGCCCGGCTGGACCGGCGTGCAAGCCGAGGTGTACTTCAGCCGATATCGGCCACTCACAATGACACCCGACGCTGCTGCGGCGCAAGTCGAAGCGGAACTCATCGAGATGGGGCTGATTGACCCGGAACGGTTTGCGCCAGGACGGACGTCTCACAGGCACATCCAGCACGCCCCCTGGGCCAACGTCGTGTTCGACCACGCCACCGCGCCCGCGCTCGATAACATTTGGAGCTGGCTCGAAGGCCACGGCTTGCGGCGCGAGGAGGACGATCTTGCAGCCTTAACCGACTGGGCGCTGCCTGCCCGTCTGTCGTCCACTGGCGGCACACTCTTCATGGCCGGGCGCTTCGGGCAGTGGAAGTACTACTGGTCCGACGACTGCGTGCTGCGCGGCAGGCGCATCTCAGAGATGTTTTGAGGCGGAACCGGAATGCTCCCACCGACCCCTTTGTCCAACCCAATGCCGACTGTCACCGTCATCATCCCGACGATAGGCCGGCCCGGCTACATTGCCGACACCGTGCGCAGCGTACTGGCGCAAGACTATCAGCGCCTGAAGCTCCTGATCTCGGACAACGCACCCGCCGTTCCGACTGCCGAAGTGCTGTTCCAGCAGCAAGTGGACGACGCCCGCATCCGCATCATCACGCGGTCGGTTCGGCTGCCATTCTCGGCGCACATGAATGCCTGCCTGCAGGCAGCCGACGGTGATCTGGTGATGATTTTGTCCGACGACGACCAACTCAGCAACGGCTACATCAGCGAACAGGTCGCGCTGTTCGCAGCCAACAGCAACGTCACCGTAGGCTTCGGCCAGCAAGTGGTGGTCACTGAACACGACACCGGGCTGCTGCCCGCTCGGGTGGCGACACAGCCAGCCCGTATCTTTGACGGCGATGCGTTCCTCCAGGGCACGTTGTCCTGGACGCTGCAGTCCAATGTGATGACCTACATCTCGCTATTCGCCCGGCGCACCGACCTGCTGGCGATCGGCGGTTTCAAGGCCTACCCCGACGGCTCGCACGCCGACAACTTCATCGTCTGGCAATTGGCTTTGCGCGGCCGCGTGGCCGTGGGCGCACACTGCATGCTCTACCGCGTCTATGCCAGTAGCCACGGGCTGAGCACGCCGTTCGCGGCTTTGCTCGCGGCCACGCGCGCCTACACCCGTGATTGCGCTGCGGCCCTGCGGGCCGACATCAAGTGCACCGGAGCCCCAGCTAGGGAAATGTTGCGCAGGCTCAGGCTGAACAACCTTCGGATGCTGCTCGGCCGCCTTCGCACCGTATACAGCGGCAGGATGTCCAAGCCTGCGCTGGTGAGCGCAGCAATCTCGTCTCTGCTTTACGCATTGACACCCACAAGGTGGATGTGATGCGCGTGCCCGCACCGGAGAAGCTCGTCGTACTCTCGGCGTTGGCATCTCGGCTGGGCTCCCTCGCACACCCTGTCCGCATACTTCGCGCTGTGCACTTCATGTTGTCTCGAAGCCTGTCGTGAAGCCGTCCGCCAGATCGACTCGGCTGGTTGTGCTTTCGGCCTGGGGCTCGCGGTTGGTTGCGGCGTGCTCGACGATCTACTCGCTGCGCGTGCTCAGCCAGTCGTTATCGGCGCCGGAGTACGCAACGTTCGTCGTCATCATGGGTTTGGCCGGATGGTTTGCACTCACAGACCTGGGTATCGGCCACGCCGCCCAGAATGCAATTACAGGCCGCCTCGCTGAAGGTGGCACCGCTGCTAGCGAGGTGCTCAGCGCCTACCTGATGCTTGCCGTCTCGAGCTGCGTGGTGATTCTCGCGCTTTATCTCTTCAAACAACCGATCGCGGTCCTGCTGTTCGGCAAGATCCTAGGAGAGCAGGCGAATCAGGCAGGTGGAACATTCTTTCAGTCTGCGCTGCTTCTGACCGCGGGCGGCGCGGTCGCTGTTTCCACAAAGGTGCTCTATGCCATGCACCGCGGTTACGTCGCTAACGCCGTGGCAGCGTTCAGCCCGGTCATCGGGCTTGGGCTGCTCTCCTGGGGAGTGTCGGACGCGGAGGACAAGGTCACCTACGCCGTCGTCGCCCTGTACGGGCCGAACGTGATTACCTGCTGTGCATTGGCGGGTCTCCAGATCGCCAAGGCCGTCCGCCAACGACCTGCGCTGCCGAAGGCCACGTTTCGCAGCATCGCGCAGGCGGCACGAGGTTTTCTCATTTTCAACGCCCTGGGGGCCGCGGCACTTCAAATTGACTATGTCGTGATGTCGCAAAAGGTCAGCGCCGCGGAGATCATTCAGTACTACATGGTAGGCAGGATCTTTTCGTTTGTCGCATTCTTCAATCAAGCGGTGCTGTTCGCCGCATGGCCTACGCTCACCACTTTGTATGCGGAAGACAAACGGGCGGAGATCTGGCAACAGCTCAAGCGGCTTATGCTCATAAGCGCCAGCGTGACGCTGGTGGCTACCACTGCGGTGCTCGCTGCCAAGGACCAGCTCGAAACCCTCCTCGCGCCGGGAACCGACTCCGACTTCCGCAGCACCGTGATCATCGGCTTCGGCGCAGTGGCGTTGATCCGCTGTCTTACAGATCCGTTCGCCATTTTCCTGCAGAGCGTCGGACGTCTGGCCCCGCTGATCGTCTGCGCTGCGATACAGGCGTTTCTTAGCGCGGGCCTGCAGTGGGTGCTCGCGGACACCTTCGGCATAGAAGGTATCCTTCTCGCCCTAGTTCTGTCCTTCATCTTGACTGCCGCGTGGGCGTTACCTCTCACGGCAAGAACGCTTCTTGCAGCTGACCGCTGATGCGGCGCTGTCTCTCACTATGCAATCAGCCTCGAACACGGAGCCCAGTCGATGAAGTTCACGCGAAAGCTTGCCGAGAAAATCAGCGGGAAACTCGTCAGCCCCAGCCGCTTGGACGCTATCCAGGAGGCACTGGGTCGCATCGAATCGACGCTGCACGCCGCTCGGCCAGCGGGTAACCCAAGGGACCACGAATTCAAGGTTTACTCGCAATGGGGTGAGGATGGCATCATCGATCATCTGGTCCAGCGGGTTGCCGTCACCAGTCGCAGCTTTGTCGAGTTCGGAGTCGAGAATTATACCGAAGCAAACACAATCTTTCTGCTCAAGCATCGCAATTGGCGTGGCCTCGTCATCGATGGCTCGGCTGACAACATCCATACGATCAAGCGCCGCACTGAGTATTGGCGCTACGACCTACGGGCCGAAGCTTCCTTCATTACACGCGACAACATCAACGATATCATCCGACGGAATGGGTTCCAGGGCGATATAGGGTTGCTGTCGGTAGACATCGACGGTAATGACTACTGGATTTGGGAAACCATCGAATGCGCCAATCCTTGCATCGTCATTGCTGAGTACAACAGCCTCTTCGGTCCTACGGCCAAGCTGTCCACGCCCTACCGCGCCGACTTCGTGCGCTCGCAGGCGGATCCGACCAACATGTACTACGGTGCTTCGATTGCAGCGTTCGCTGATTTAGCTGAGCGCAAGGGCTACGGTTTGGTCGCTGGCAACAGCGCTGGCAATAACGTGTTCTTCGTCCGTAACGACCTGCTCGGAACACTCAAAACGCTGACGCCGCAACAGGCCTACGTTGAAGCAGCGTTCCGCGAGGCCCACACACCTCAAGGTGAAGTAACGCACCTTGCGTTCAGAGAACGGCAATCCGTCATCGCTCACCTGCCGCTGGTGGACGTCGTTTCCGGCAAGACCACATCCTTGAAGGAAGCGCTTTGACACGATCCACCGCTCTGGTCTTGGGGGCGGGCGGCTTCATCGGCC
>JANPKH010000514.1:0-32995 GCA_031425935.1 Gammaproteobacteria bacterium
CCGTCAGCAACTGACCTACTTTCTGAGCTCTTTCATTAAACACACCTTCCACTTCGTTAGCACCGAATGATACATAATCAAATTCATTGTCACGCAAACGTGTGAACAGATCATCGAAGCTACCTTTTTCTACTACAGAGTAACCGTTATAGCGAAAAAGACCTGCGTCAGCCCACGTGCTAGGAATCCCTAAACGTAAAGCCTGCAGCTGCTCTGCTGTTGTGATTTTTGAAAACTTTTCACGATCAGATTCACGAATAATCAATATGCGGTAGCCAAGCAACCCCTTCATCAATGGTAAAGGAATAATAATTTTTTCTTCGTTAGCCAGTTTTAAATTACCCGCAACGGTAGCAAAAACATCAAAACCTTTACTACGAAAAATACTTGCCTCATCTTCTGCGGCAGGAAAGTCAGTTTTATCCTCTATTAATTTCCATTTACCGTGAGTTTTATTAGTAGCATTCAATGCGGCCTCTAACACTTCTAACTCATAGAGTTGACGAGAAGTCGTTTTATTGGCGTTCCAAAATTTTACTTCTGTGACTAATTCCTTTGCAATTTTAGTTTTGGAGCCCGCGTCTTTAGACGCGACTGTCATGCATCCTGATATTGCTAAAATCATGCATACAGCTATTACTGATTTAATGCCTATTAATAGCTTATATGAGAAAAGTGAAGCATTGAATTGTTGGCGCATAATGAGATTTCTCTAGAACAGATGTTTATTCCGCACAATAAAAAAATGGAGCCAGATAATTAATATCTTGGGCTCCATTTAATTTACTAAACCTTGAATGAAGTGGCTACTTCATTCTTTATAGAACTATTCGGCAAATGGATGACGTAACACAACGGTTTGTACACGGTCGGGCCCGGTAGAAATAATATCAATAGGAGTAGACATCAACTCTTCCAAACGTTTGATGTAAGCGCGAGCATTAGCGGGCAACTCTGCAATAGTTTGTGCACCTACGGTAGATTCGTTCCACCCCGGCATCTCCTCATAAATAGGTTGAATATCAGCCCAACCTTCTGCGGTATAGGGAATACCAACAGCATTGCCTTGAGAATTTTGATAGGCAATGCAAATTTTTACAGTCGCCAAGCCATCCAACACATCCAGCTTGGTTAAACACACACCGGTGACACTATTGATGCGATTAGCGTGACGGACCGCTACTGCATCAAACCAACCACAGCGACGTTTGCGACCCGTGGTAGCACCAAATTCGTGGCCTTTTTCACCAAGATAAGCTCCTACCTCACAATTCAATTCCGTAGGAAATGGGCCTGAGCCTACACGCGTTGTATATGCTTTTGTGATTCCAAGTACGTAATCTAAATACAACGGACCAAATCCGGAGCCCGTCGCAGTACCGCCGGCGGTGGTATTGGATGAAGTAACGAAGGGGTAGGTGCCGTGATCGATATCCAACAACGAACCTTGCGCGCCTTCAAATAAAATACTGCGGCCTTCTTCCCGTGCTGTGTGCAATAAGTCAGTAACATCGGCGACCATCGGTAACAACAATTTTGACCAAACAACGCAATTGGCCAAGGTTTCTTCGTAATTAATCGCTTCAACTTTGTAGTATTGAGTCAGCACAAAATTGTGATATTGGAGAACTTCTTTAAGCTTAACGGCAAACAATTCCATATTGAGCATATCGCTCACTCGCAAACCGCGACGTGCCGCCTTGTCTTCATAAGCTGGGCCAATACCACGACCCGTAGTACCAATTTTCGCGGCCCCACGAGCTACTTCACGCGCCTGATCCAGCGCAACATGGTAAGGAAGAATTAACGGACACGCAGGCGACAAACGTAAGCGCTCACGCACAGGCACGCCAGTCGCTTCAAGCTCTCCAATTTCTTTAAATAAAGCTTCTGGAGACAAAACAACACCATTGCCAATCAGACAAGTAACGCCTTCTCGCAAAATACCGGAAGGAATTAAATGCAATACGGTTTTTTTCCCCTCGATTACCAAGGTGTGGCCGGCGTTATGGCCGCCCTGAAAACGAGCCACTAAAGAAACTTGATCAGTCAGCAAATCTACGATTTTGCCTTTGCCTTCATCACCCCATTGGGTGCCCAATACAACGACGTTTTTGCCCATGACTGAATTAACTCTCTGTTAAGCAATGAAAAGAAATTAAAGAGTAACGACCTGATATGTGCCATTGATTAAGCACAACTGACGATTACCCACAAAATGTTGTCTATCGACGATATAGACCACACGCTCGCCTGCCGCGCGTAATGTCTGTACTGCTTGCCATTGAAGGCCATCACCATTATCCACAACAGATATTGCCGCCACTGAAATTCCTGGCAACAACCCTAACTTGCTAATTGCACTGACATCTAATGCGAACCCAGTGGCTGGACGCGCGCGACCAAACACTTCACCAATATGGTCATAACGACCACCGCTGGCAATGGGGTTACCATAACCAGGCGCAAAGGCCGCAAACACCAAACCGGTAAGGTAGTGATAACCGCGCAATTCGCTTAAATCGAAATAAAGCTCTGCTTCCGGAAAGCGCTGTGACATAACTTGCGCAACTGCTTGTAACTGATCAATTGCTGCTACTGCATAATCCACGCTAGCCAATAATTGCCGCGCTTTTACCAGCACATCAAGTCCGCCCGATAGGCTCGGCAATACCAACAATAAAGAAGCACAAGTACTGTCTGTAACATTGACGGAGACCCACTGACGGATTTCGGTGTTAGCCTTACGTTGCAACAAATCGAAAAGCTCAATTTCTTGAGTAGCACTTAGCTCTGCCGCCTCAGCCAGCGCGCGATAAATTCCCACATGACCTAAATCAATATGTAACTTGGGTAAACCGGCAATACGCAGCGAAGACAATAACAACGAAACAACTTCGATGTCCGCCGTAATACCCGCCTCACCATAAAACTCAAGACCAACCTGAATAGGTGTACGTGTTGCTAAAGGATGTTTAGGTTTGGTATGCACCACATGACCAGCGTAGCAAAGGCGATTAGCGCCTGCAGTAGACATGCTATGTGCGTCCATCCGAGCGGTTTGTGGGGTGATATCCGCACGCACGCCTAAAGTACGACCGGTAAGTTGGTCGGTTACTTTAAAAGTAAGCAGATCTACATCTCGACCGAGGCCAATTAAAAGTGAGTCTGTGTATTCCAACAACGGTGGAATGACCAAGTCGTAGCCCCAAGTGGAATATAAATCCAACAATTGGCGGCGTAACAATTCAAGAGGCTTGGCTTCAGCGGGCAGAATTTCTTCCACTCCATCTGGCAGCAACCAACGATCGGCGTAGGTCATAGGGGACTCTAACAATCCAGAAATTAAACAGTGGCTGGCAAGTAAAAACCAACTGTTCGAACATAAAAAAACCGAGCGAGCGGCTCGGTTTCGGCATTTTAACACTGATTGCAGGGAGATTTGTAGGTTAATCGCTGCGGATTAACCTATTTCTCCCCGCAATTTATTTCCTGCCTTGAGATTCTTTCAAGTAGCGAAAGAATTCACTTTTTGGATCGAGAACCAACAAATCATCTTTTGAACTAAAGCTACTGCGATAAGCGTTTAAACTGCGCACAAAAGCATAAAATTCAGGATCTTTGTTAAAGGCTGCAGAATAAATAGCTGCAGCTTTAGCGTCACCATCGCCGCGTAAACGTTCAGCGTCACGATAAGCATTGGCTTCCAGTACTACACGTTGGCGATCAGCATCGGCACGAATAACTTCAGCCTGCTCCTTACCTTGCGACCGGTATTCACGCGCTTCTTTTTCGCGATCCGCCGACATACGATCAAAAACAGATCTACTAACCTCTGGCGGGAAATCAATGCGCTTTACACGCACATCGACGACTTCTATACCTAAAGAGTTGTTGGCCGTTTCATTTAAATTTTTCTTTAGTTCGGCCATTAATTCATCGCGCTGCCCAGATACCACATCGTGCAAAGTACGCCGACCAAACTGATTGCGAAGACCCGCAGCGACCGTTTGACTCAAGCGATCCTCTGCAATTCTTTCGTCACCGCCTGTTGCTCTATAGTAACCAGCAACATTACTAACGCGCCATTTAATATAGGAGTCAACCACTAGGCGTTTATTTTCAATGGTATAAAAACTTTCTGGCGTCATGTCTGCCGTTTGCAAACGACCATCAAAACGGCGAACTTTATCTGTTAAGGGCATTTTGAGATGGATGCCCGGCTTTACATCAGCCGCAATTAACCCACCGAAACGTAAGACCACAGCGCGTTCATATTGATTAACAATATAAAAACTACTTGAAGCAATAACGAGCACAAACAAAACAATAATGAGCGAGACTAAATTTTTAGTAGACATTAGCGCACCTCCCGACGAACAACTGGGCTACTGACTTCAATATCACGCTGTGAATGATCGTTAGCACTTTCAAGCACAGCGGGAGGAATTTGACGAGTGAGTTTATCCAACGGCAAATAAAGCATGCTGTTGTTGTCTACATCGACCATCACTTTAGAGGATTTAGCCATTACCACTTCCATGGTCTCCAAATAAAGGCGCTTGCGAGTTACTTCAGGCGCGCGCTTGTATTCTGCAAGCAAGCGCTCAAAACGGTCAGATTCACCCGTTGCGCGTGAAACAACTTCCGAGCGATAAGCTTCTGCCTCTTCCAACAAACGCTGCGATTTACCACGCGCTTCAGGAATAATGCCATTAGAATAAGATTCAGCTTGATTCTTTAACCGCGACTCATCCTCTTTAGCTTTAATGACATCATCAAATGCCGCGCGCACCTCCTCAGGTGGCTGTGCTTGTTGGATGTTTACATTAATAACTTTTATGCCAGCACCATAACTGTCTAGATATCGTTGCAATCGCAACTTAACTTCAGCAGCAATTTCCTCGCGGCCTTCTGATAAAACCTGATTCAATTCTGCCGAGCCAACAGCATGCCGAAGCGCGCTATCAGTAGCGTGTTTTAAGCTGGTATCAGGGTCTTTTACGTTCAAAACGTAAGCTTTGACATCTGACACGTCATATTGCACAGAAATAGGTAACTCAACGATACTTTCATCCTGGGTCAACATTAGCCCTTGCGTAGAATATTGACGCTGCCCAGTAACATCAACAATAAAGACCTTAGTCACTAAAGGTGCATTCCAACGTAACCCTTCACTTTTAATATCACTAAATGCGCCAAACTGTAATACCACTGCACGCTGCTTAGCATCAATGGTATAAAACCCACTCAACCCGTAAATGATTACCGCAATACCCGCAATAATTCCGAATAACATACCTGATCCGCCACTGGAAGCATTATTGCTACCCCCAGAACCCTTTCCGCCAAATATGCCATTAAGCTTGTTTTGAAATTTCTTCAAGGCTTCATCTAAATCCGGCGGCCCATCATTACCGCTCCGTCCGCCCCACGGATCTCTTTCGTTGTTTGATTTTTCTTTTTCAGTATTATCTTTTCCCGGTTCATTCCAGGCCATAACTGTCTCCAATGCTTTTTAATAATAAATTCGAAGTGCGAAGGATGTTAGGGCGATGAATTCGCTTTTCAATCCGCCCAGACTAAATTTTCAAAACTTAATGCTTGCGCGCTCAATATACGCAACAAATCACTTTTAGGAATGCGTAACCGCAGCTCACAAACACCATCATCGTGATAATGTTCTTCGCCAATAGCTTGTTGCTGATAAAGCGCGGCCCGTAATTTACCTTGCTGCGGGTTGAGCAACAAATGCCCCAACACCATTTCCTCGCCTAGAATTTCGGAAATAGTCGCTTCTAACAGATCACATCCATCACCCGTTTGCGCAGACAACCATACCGCAATTGGCTTGCCAAACTCATCACGGTCAATACGTGGCACTACACCAATCAAATCTATTTTGTTATACACTTTAAGCTGCGGCAATTCTGCGGCGCCAATTTCTTTCAGCACTAATTCCACTTGTTCAATGTTATGTAAACGAGCTTCTGCAGGAGCATCAATCACATGCAATAAAAGGGTTGAATTGCTCGCCTCTTCCAAAGTCGCTCTAAATGCTTCTACTAACTTATGCGGCAAATGGCTAATAAAGCCCACGGTGTCGGCCATCACTACGCCGCCAATATCAGCCAACTCTATGCGACGCATTGTCGGATCGAGTGTCGCAAAAAGCTGATTTTCAACATACACGTCCGCACCCGTAACACGGTTAAACAGTGTAGATTTACCAGCATTCGTATAGCCCACTAAGGATACTGTGGGAATAGCGGCACGCAAACGAGAACGCCTACCTTGCTCACGCTGCGAGCGAACTTTTTCAAGACGCTGTTCAATCAATGTGATTTTGCCACGCAATAAACGACGGTCAGTTTCGAGCTGGGTTTCACCAGGGCCGCGTAAACCTATTCCACCTTTTTGACGCTCAAGGTGCGTCCAACCACGCACCAGGCGAGTAGACATATGGCGCAATTGTGCAAGCTCAACTTGCAGCTTACCTTCATGAGTGCGCGCGCGCTGTGCAAAAATATCAAGAATTAAACCTGTGCGATCAAGCACACGGCATTGCAATTCTTTTTCGAGGTTACGTTCTTGACTGGGCGTTAATGTGTGATTAAAAATCACCAGCTCGGCTTCATGTTCAGCCACAACTTGTTGCAATTCTTGCAACTTACCAGTGCCAATAAAAAATTTGGCTTTCGGGGAAACACTTTTGCCTGTAATAAAGGCAACAGGATCGCCTCCAGCAGAAAGCACCAGCTCTTCAAACTCTCGCGGGTCTTCCGGCTCTTGGCCGTGAGATAAGTTCAAGTGAACTAGCACCGCTAGCTCACCTGAGGGGGGGCGATCAAAAAACAATTAGCGACCTCGAGGGATTGTCACAGAAATACGAGGAGTTTTCACCGAGAATTATTATTCGGCTTGCTCGTCATCTTCCTCACCTTCAAACACACCAGCTTCGTTCAACAACGGAACACGAACAGCGCGAGAAGGAACAACAGTGGAAATAGCATGCTTATACACCATCTGACTAACGGTGTTTTTCAATAGCACGACGAATTGATCAAACGACTCAACCTGACCTTGTAACTTAATACCATTTACCAGATAAATGGATACAGGAACACGCTCTTTTCTCAGAACGTTCAGGTAAGGGTCTTGTAAGCTATGCCCTTTTGACATGTTTATTCTCCTAGGGATTATTAATTATGGACTACACGAAATATTACTCACCGAAGCTCAAGAATACAAAAGAAATTAGGGTGAATGAAAAAATGAAACCGATTTCGGTTATCACGTCCGCATTATATGGCTGCTGGCTCTATAAAATTCAAGGCGCAACGCACAATTTCTTCCTTTGAGAGTGATTTTCCATCACCGAGCTCAGTATAGATCCAATTTAAAGGTGAGTTAGGATAATTTTGCCAACCTTTCAGCCAAGTAGATTGTCGCTTGGCAAGTCGGCGGGTAGCAATAACGCCACGTTCAATCATTTCATCTTGCGTCACACTTCCCGCGAGATAATCCCAAACTTGGCGATAACCCACTGCTCGTATAGCAGGCAAATCGACATGCAAATCACCACGCGAATACAGAGCTTGAACCTCACTAACTAACCCTGCTTCTATCATTCTATGAAAACGAATTTCTATACGTCTGTGCAGCAACGAACGATCACGCGGACCTATAGCAATTTGCACTACTCTAAAACGCTCACAAAAAAGCGGCCGCTCACATTGATTTTGCTCTCGACGTAATTGACTCATAGTTTTACCGCCGACCCGAAAAACTTCCAATGCACGCGAGATCCGTTGCGAATGATTAGGGTGAATTTCTGCAGCGGTTTCAGGATCGACTTCCCGTAAGAGCTGATGTACATATGGCCAGCCAAATTCACCCGCATCGCGTTCGATTTGTGCGCGCACAACGGCGTCCGCTTCGGGCATTTCCGCTAGACCATCGAGGAGCGCCTTAAAATAAAGCATCGTGCCGCCTACCAACAGCGGGATTTTCCCTTGCGCATGAGTCGCAGCAATTTCACGCTCAGCATCTATACAAAAATCTGCCGCTGAATAAGGCTCTGATGGATCGCGAATATCAATTAATTTATGTGGTGCGATAACAAGCTCTGCGGCTGTAGGCTTAGCCGTACCTATGTCCATGCTGCGATAGACAAGCGCAGAATCCACACTGATAAGCTCCACCGGCAAATGTTGACGCAGTGAGATAGCGAGATCAGTTTTACCAGATGCGGTTGGGCCCATTAAAAAAATCACAAGGGGCAAACGGGAACGATCCATCTCTACCTCAAAAAAATGGCTACAACAAAAACCGCAGCAAGAAATAATATCATCAGCTCAAGAAAGTAGCCTATGATTTGTATTTTGTCACTTAAATGTGCGCCATGGTGTCGTATTAACACCAATTACGCGAGTGAAGAATGAATCGACATTTTTTTAAATATACTCTAGCGATTTTCTTACTTTTTGTTGGCAGTTTAACTCAGGCAGAGCTCATAGTTTCTTATCGTGTTTCCGCTGGAGTTTATACCGATTATCACAAAGATTTAATTACTCTTGCTCTGGAAAAGACCCGACCAGATTACGGTGATTATCGCCTACAGGGAGTTACAATTCTTGAAAATGAACGCACTCTAGCTGCTGCCGCATCTAATCAATACCCTAATTTACTTATTGAGCGAATTTACGAAGAGGAGTTTACGGCATCAAATAAGCTTACTTTTGTTAACTTCCCCATAGACCTCGGCATTTCCGGTTATCGCGTGTGTTTTATTAATCCCGCAATCAAAGAAAAGGTCAAAAAAATTCAGTCACTCGCCGAATTGCAACAATACTCACATATTCAGGGCATTGGCTGGGCGGATACAATAATATTACGTCACAACAATTTCAAAGCTATCGAAAACAGCAACTACACAGGCATGCTGAAAATGGTAATAGCGGGCCGCGTTGATCTGTTTTGTCGCGGAGCCAATGAAATACTGACGGACTATGAGCTGAACCAGGACATATTAGAACTTCAGCATGATGATAGTTTTGTTCTGCATTATCCACTGCCCCGTTTTTTTATCTTAATAGTAAAAGTAAGCTTGCGAAAAAACGCATAGAGGTGGGGTTAAAGTTAGCTTATCAAGATGGCTCCTTTAAGGAACTGTGGCGCCAATACTATCAATCCAGTATTGATTTTGCCAAACTAAACCAACGGAAAATGTTTAGATTGGAAAATCCGTTATTACAAGATCTCCCCTCTGGTTACGAGCAATACTTTTTTGATCCTACTGAAAAAGTATCCTCCCCTAAGGAGCACTAACACCTTCGCAAATAATATACCAAGCCAATGCTCATATTGCATTTAATCTCTTAGTCAATCGTCTGCAAATTCCTGCAACAATCACAATACAAATTTGCTCAATCTCACATCAAACCGTGGCTTCGCATCAAATTTCAGAGCTATGCTGTTTCATATCCGTCCCATAGTAGCCGACATTGTAAATACTATACAAAACGCAGAACTATAAAAATAACTAACTATATCGAGCACGCCTTGGACTAAAGAATAAATCTCAACTAGAGTTAAGCAATGCTTATTGCAACCATTTCACCCTGGTAAAGATAGAATTACCTACATTGCAATTTAACGTTCAGCATATTTTTCGGGGCAACACCACTACCCGGGTTAAGAATGAACAAATATCTTTTATGCGCACATATCATTTTTTGGTCGTTGCTTTCCTTGGGGACTCAGGCTGAATTCATTGTCTCTCATAGAGGAGAGGAAGGTTTCCCTAACAAATATTTTGATTATTACACCGCACTAATTACCCTTGCGTTAGAAAAAACTCGCCCTGATTACGGTGATTATCGCATGCAACAACTTGGCATACTCGATACTGAACGTACTTTGTATGCGCTCGCAGCCGATCAATATCCGAATTTAATTATGGAGCGAAGTTACGACGAAACGAGCACCAAATCAACCAAACTCACCTACATCAACTTTCCCGTGGACGGTGGCATTGTAGGTTATCGAGTGTGTTTTATTAATCCTGCAGTGAAAGAAAAAATTAGCAAAATACAAACACTTGCTGAATTGCGTCATTACACGATTGTTCAGGGCATTGGTTGGGCCGATACTTCCATACTACGCCACAACGGCTTCAAGGTTTTGGAGGTTAATAATTACGAAAGTATGTTTAAGATGACAACCGCCGGCAGAGCAGATCTATTTTGTCGCGGCGCTAATGAAATTATGCCGGAATACAAGGTGTTCAAAGATTTATTTAAAATTGATCTTGATGAAAGCTTTGTTTTACATTATCCGTTGCCACGTTTTTTTTATCTTAATAGTAAAAGTAAGCTTGCGAAAAAACGCATTGAAGCAGGTTTAAAGCTCGCCCATCAAGATGGCTCTCTAAAACAATTATGGCGCAAACATTATCAGGCCAGCATTGATTTTGCTAAACTAAACCAACGGAAAATATTCAGACTGGAAAATCCATTATTACAAGATCTCCCATCAGGTTACGAGCAATACTTTTTTGATCCTACTGAAAAAGTATCCTTCCCTAAGCAACACTAACACCTTCGCAAAATAATATACCAAGCGAATGCTCATATTACATTTAATCTCTTAGTCAATCGTCTGCAAATTATTGCCACAATCACTATACAAAATTCGTTCTGTCTCGCATCAAGCTGTGGCTTTGCATCAAAATTCAGAGTTATGTTTCCATATCCTTCCCATCTTAACCAATATTGGAAATAGTATACGAAGCACAGAACTATAAAATACCGAACTACAATAAGCGTACCTTGGACTAAAGAATAAATCTCAACTAGAGTTAAACAATGCTCATCGCAACCGTTTCACCTTGGTAAAGATAGAACTACCTAGATTGCATTTGAACGTTCAGCAGATTGCAATACCACCACCCGGGTTAAGAATGAATAAATATCTCCTATTTGTATTTTTCATTTTCTGTTCATGGATTCCGCCTTCCACTCAGGCTGAGTTCGTTGTTTCATACCGGGACGCAGCGGGCGCCCCTACAAAATACTTTGATTACTACACGGCAGTATTAAAACTTGCGCTGGAAAAAACTTTACCAGATTATGGCGATTACCGCATGCAGGGTATTGCAGCATTTGATACTGAACGGACTCTTTACGCGCTCGCGTCTGACCAATATGCCAATTTAATTGTTGAGCGGAGTTATGATGGAGTACTTACCGAATCAAAAAGACTCACTTACATTGATTTCCCAGTGGAAGGAGGCATTGTAGGTTACCGCGTGTGTTTTATTAATCCTGCTATTAAGCAGCAAATTAAAAAGATACAAACTCTTGCTGAATTGCGCCGATACAACATTGTACAGGGGATTGGCTGGGCTGATACTGCCATACTACGCCACAACGGCTTCAAGGTTTTAGAGATTAATAATTACGGAAGTATGTTTAAGATGACAACCGCTGGTAGAGCAGATCTATTTTGCCGCGGCGCCAATGAAATATTGGCTGAGTACGAAGAGTTTAAGGATTTATATAAACTCGAGTTTGATGAAAGCTTTGTTTTGTACTATCCATTGCCACGTTTTTTTTACCTTCATAGTAAAAACAAGATCGCAAAAAAACGTATTGAAGCGGGTTTAAAGCTCGCCTATCAAGATGGCTCCCTAAAAAAACTGTGGCACAAATATTATCAGGCCAGCATTGATTTTTCTAAACTAAACCAACGGAAAATATTCAGATTAGAAAATCCGCTGTTGCAAGATCTTTCGCGCGATTATGAGCAATATCTTTTTGATCCCGTTGAAAAAGCAACACCCTCCCTCCAACATCAAAATCTTCGCAAGAACACTGTCACAACCAAATGATAAATCTGACGACACTTCCACCATTGTGCTTTACAAAAACATCACAAGCCCGTCGCCGATAGTTCATAAATTGGCAATGTATTTCTCATACACTCCCTGAATCAAATTTATAAATAAATACACTGAGGGTAGAGCAATGAAAAATAGTTTATTAGATCTCATCATAAAAGGATTGCTAGCAAGTATTTTTGTTTTGGATATTAGTATCGCTGCAGCAGCAAGTCTTACGCGAGGGCCCTATCTGCAAACCGGAACATCCACGAGTGTGATAGTACGTTGGCGCAGCGATGTAGCAACAAATAGTCGCGTTCGATTGGGAGCGAGCGCAACAAATTTAAATATTATTGTGGATAACGCGCAATCTACCACCGAGCATATTGTTCAAGTTACTGGCTTGTCGCCAAAAACAAAATATTTTTACTCCGTTGGTTCGACCACCGAAACACTCACCGGTGGTGATGCCAATACTTATTTCTCCACTGCACCTATTACTGGCGAGCGCACAGCATTTCGCACCTGGGTTATCGGTGATGCGGGAACCGGCACATCCAGCCAGGTTGCTGTTTACAATGCCTATCGCAACTTTACCGGAGTCACAGCAACGAACTTGTGGTTACAACTTGGCGATAACGCTTACGAAACTGGCACTGACGCAGAATTCCAGAGCAAAATGTTTAACATTTATCCCGACATGTTACGGCAAAGCGTAACCTGGCCCACGCTGGGAAATCACGATGGTGGTTCGTCAGACTCTGCCACACAAACCGGCCCTTATTACAATATGTTTTCCTTACCAAAAAATGCAGAAGCTGGAGGTATTGCTTCGGGAACTGAAGCTTATTATTCATTTGATTACGCCAACGTGCATTTTGTAGTACTAGATTCTTACGAAACGAATCGCGCTGTGGGCGCGCCTATGTACACATGGATGGAAGCTGATTTACAAGCTGCAAATGCAGATTGGATTGTTGCCTTCTGGCATCATCCGCCTTACACCAAGGGATCACATAATTCGGATACAGAAGGCGACTTAATTGAAATGCGCCAAAATTATTTACCCTTGATAGAAAACTATGGCGTTGATTTAGTTCTATCGGGCCATAGCCATTCTTACGAACGCTCCAAATTTATCGATGGACATTACGGCACCTCAACTACGTTTAACGCCACTACACACGTCAAACAAATCGGCAGTGGCCGCGTCGATAACGGTGGCGCTTACAATAAAACCACAACAGGTCTTGCACGCGCCGGAGCAGTGTATGCAGTGGCAGGAAGTTCGGGGAAAATAAGCGGCGGTACACTTAATCACCCAGCCATGTTTATTTCTTTAAATGAGCTGGGATCAATGGTGCTGGATGTAAATGGATTAACGCTGGATGCGAAATTTATTAACAGCACTGGTGGCATACGCGATTATTTTACTTTGACCAAAGGTACCGCTTCGCTTGGCCGTATTAATGGCTTGGCTTGGCGAGATGTAGATGCAGATGGTATTCGTGAAACGGGCGAAACATTCTTGAGCAATATTGAAGCGCAATTGTTTAATGCCAGCAATCAACTCGTAACAACTACATTCACGGATAACAATGGTGCTTATAGTTTTACCAATTTGGCAGCGGGAGATTACAGCGTCTATTTTGTAAAAGGCGCCTATACAATTTCACCTAAAGATCAGGGCACCAATGATACGATTGATAGCGATGCAACTCCTGCGGATGGCAAAACTGCTACGATTACTTTGGCGACTGGCTCCACAATAAACAATATTGATATTGGCCTTTCTATTCCAGTAGCCAGCTCGAGCGCTGCGGCATCTTCAACTGCTACGTTTAGCAGCAACGTTTCGAATAGTGTTGCTTCAAGCTCCGTTGCTCCTAGTAGTGTTGCACCCAGCAGTGTTGCCTCCAGCCGATCATCTACCGCCCCAACATCATCAAGCGTGGCCTCAAGCACTGCGCCTAATTCGGTGACCGTGGATTTACAAGACGGCCTCAATGGCTACACCGGCACATCGGATACTTATGTCGCTGGCGGCAAAACCACCACAAATTATGGCACCAGCGCTGCAGTTTTAGCGGACGGCAGTGACGGCACAAACGGCCGTTTAGTATCATTATTAAAGTGGGCTACTAACAGTATTCCCGCAGGCAAAACCGTCACTTCCGTAAAAGTTAGCCTCACAGTTTTTGATCCAAGTAGTGGTACTTACGATCTTTATGCGATGAATCTTGGCTGGACAGAAAGTGTGGCGACATGGTCGAACACTAATCCCGTTAACAACAGAGGTTCTTTACTCGGTAGTTTTACGCCAACGCCGAACGGGAGTTACACATTGACATTAAATGCAGCTGGTGTTGCTCTTGCACAATCCTGGGTTAGCGGGGCAGCTAATAATGGCTTGATGGTATTGGATAGAAGCAGCAGCAATGGCGTGGATATTCGCTCGTCGGAATCCACTACGATTAGCGCTCGCCCGAAATTAACGATTACTTATCAGTAATAATTTATTTCTTATCAATTATTACTAAGTGCGTCGCAAAGAAGACTGTTTGATTCAAAACCGTATGAGGCATGGATGCCGATTCGAGCCTACACGGATGTATTTACGGTGAGTTTTGAATTGAACAGTATTCTTTGCTTATATCTCGCCAAATTAAGTAACCTGCAAAAAATCTCAAGAGCGCTCTTATGCCCTTGAGATTTTTTCATTATATAAATTCACATTAGAACAATTCTCCTATGTCTTTAAAAAAATCGCTGTCCTTAAAAAAAACATTATTCTTATTTATCATTATTTTGTGGACGAACGGAGCTATAGCGCATGGTGACGTGCATCATCGTATCGATGACTTGACACAACAACTATCAAAATCACCCGAGGACAACACGCTTTTACTAGAACGTGGTCGTCTGTATTTAGACGCGCGCCACCCACAAGAAGCGATAGCTGATTTTACGCAAGTGCTCAAGTTCGCACCGCAAGACTATGGCGTTTATTTTTATTTAGCTCAGGCAAATTTGGCGGCAAAAAAAAATGATGCGGCCTTGCTTGCAGTAGACACTTTTATGCAGCACCAAAATCAAGATGCGCCGCGAGCACGTGGCTTCGCATTGCGCGGCGACATATATCGCGCCAATGGAAAATTTGCGGATGCAATACTCGCTTACAAAGAGTCACTAAAGTATAAAAAAGCAAACGCATTGCCCGATGACTATATTCTTCTCGCTAACACCCATCTCGCGGCCGATGCAAGTAGCATAAAGCAAGCGATCTCAGTTCTCGATCAAGGCATTCTTCACTTAGGCCATCTTCATGCGTTAGAGCAGCGCGCTATAGCAATCGAACTGGAAGCGAAGCAACCACACGCTGCCTTGGCACGTGTCAACCGCTTGTTTGCTCAAACCCCAACGCCTCACATACTCTTGCAAAAAGGAAAAATACTTAACATCATGGGTGAAGCAGAAGAAGCAACAGCAACGTTTGCCGCCGCAATGACAGCCATTGAGCAAATGCCAGCAACTCGCAGTAACACACCAGCAATGCAAGCCCTACGTAAAGAAATTGTGCAGCAAATGAATTCAAATAATTAAAATAAATATCCCGCAATACATGTTGCAGCTCCTTAAGTTCCGACAATAGCTTATTGCCCGCGCATAAACATTTTATCTAACTCATCTAGCGATTGCAGCAACCATGTCGGGCGACCATGATTGCATTGGCCGCCGCGTTCGGTAGCTTCCATATCGCGCAGTAACGCATTCATTTCGGGAATAGTGAGCTTGCGATTAGCGCGCACTGAACCGTGGCAGGCCATAGTGCTAAGAATTTCATTAATGTGATGCTGAATACGTTCACTACTGCCGTGTTCAATTAAATCCGCTAAAACATCGCGCACCAATTGATCCACTTTACCGCGATTTAACACTACGGGTACTTGGCGAATTAAAATACTTTCTGGCCCCGCGCGCTGTAATTCAAAACCGAGATTACTAAATGTTTGCTGATGCAGCTCGGCACAATCCGCTTCTTTTTGGCTAACAGCAATGCTTTCGGGTACCAATAAAGGTTGCGTTTGAATGCCGCCATTGGCAAAAGATTCTTTCATTTTCTCGTAAGTAATACGCTCATGCGCGGCGTGCATATCCACCAAAATTAAACCTTGCGCGTTTTCGGCAAGTATATAAATCCCCTTAAGTTGTGCAATAGCGTAACCCAGCGGCGGAATATTTTCATCGCCACTATTTGGCATTAATGCATTTATCGATGAAACAGGCGCCTGCATTAATTCGCCGTAGGTTTTTAACTGCTCACTTACATTGCCCACACCAGAACGCGAATAATTATTTTGGTATTGAATATTGAATGAATAGGGTTGAGAACCTGCAGCAGAATTGTTTGTTGGTGACGTGCGCAGGCTTAAATTTTCTTGCCCACCAAACTCACCCACTGCGAGACCTTGCAACGCAGCTGATGCAGATAAAGAAAGTTCATCCGCATTGTGATTTTTTTGCAATGAATCTTCAGGGCGTACTTTTGCTAGCGCATGATGCAAGCTTGAATAAATAAAATCGTGCACACTGCGGTTATCGCGAAAGCGCACTTCATGTTTAGTGGGGTGGACGTTAACATCGACACTAGAAGGATCCACTTCCAAATATAAAACAAACGCAGGATGGCGACCATGATGTAAAACATCTTGAAATGCTTGCCGCACCGCATGGCTAACTATTTTGTCGCGAATAGAACGACCATTGACGTAAAAATGTTGCAGGTCTGCCTGACTACGCGAGAATGCGGGCAATGCAACCCAACCCCACAAGCGCAAAATATTACCATCCACCGTTTTACGTTCAATATCAATAAATAAAGCATTTTCCATAAACGCAGGCCCGCACACTTGAGCGACGCGTCGTTCTTGCTCTAATTGTGAGTCACCGGAGCGCCACGCATAAATCGCGCGACCATTGTGGCGCACGTTAAATGCCACATCAAAACGAGATAGAGCTAAACGTTTTATAACATCCTCAAGATGGGTATATTCTGTTTTTTCAGTACGTAAAAATTTTCGGCGAGCAGGTGTATTAAAAAATAAATCGCGCACCTCGACGGTGGTGCCACGCGGGTGCGGTGCAGGCGACACTTCAGCATCCATATCGCGGCCTTCAACAATTACTTGCCAACCAGCGCTTTCTTCATTGGTACTACTGAGCAACGTTAAGCGGGCAACAGAACTGATACTGGCTAAAGCTTCACCGCGAAAACCCAGGGTTGCGACTGCTTCAAGATCATCGAGCTCATAAATTTTGCTAGTGGCGTGACGGCTGAGCGCAAGCGGTAAATCATCCTTTTCAATACCGCCGCCATTGTCGCGTACGCGCATTAATTTTATGCCGCCATCTTCGATATCGATATCCAAACGTGTAGCACCAGCATCCAAACTATTTTCCAACAATTCTTTAATAACTGAAGATGGGCGCTCCACTACTTCTCCCGCCGCAATTTGATTGGCGAGACGAGGACTGAGCAATTTAATTCTTTTCAAAGAAACAGTTTCCATAAGCTTTTTCAAACCACAAAAATTTTTCAAACCAGAAAGCGTATAAAATCAACTGAATAAATATGTTTTTTTCGCCCTAAAACGTTCAATTTTTTATACTTTGGCATTCTATGAATGGATAGATTTAACCTCTGGAATTTTAAGACTCTGGAATTTTAATAGTTTGACCAATTTTTACTGCGGGGGAACTCAAGCCATTATATTTTAATAATTGATCCACATTGACATTGTAGCGTGAGGCGATATGGGTCAATGTGTCCCCACTTACAACTCTATGCTGCCGTTCCATAGCTTCAGCTTTGTCACCAAATTGAAGTGCTGCTAAATAAGTACCGGCGGGTGGATTTTGCAAAAAATATTGATTCACTCCTTTAAATACCGCTTGTGCCAATTGCACACGGTATGCAGGCAAAGCCAGTTTGCGAGCTTCCTCTTTGTTAGAAATAAAACCGGTTTCCACTAAAATAGAAGGCACATCAGGTGATTTCAAAACCATAAAACCTGCTTGCTCTACATGCCGAGCGTGCAAGGGTGCAATGGTCTCGATGGAACTCAATACGCTATCTCCGACTTGCAAGCTTGAGTTTACAGTGGCCGTCATAGACAAATCGACCAGCACTCCGGCAAGAACTGGATCCTTATCATCTAAACTTACGCCACCTACGCCACCAAACAAATCTGATTCGTTTTCACGTTGCGCTAGGAATCGCGCAGTTTCGCTAGTAGCACCTCTACGCGACAAGGCAAATACCGACGCACCTCTGGCAGCGGGATTAGTAAATGCATCCGCATGGATAGATATAAATAAATCTGCTTTCATATCGCGCGCGATATTGCGGCGTTTTTGTAGCGGAATAAAAAAATCGCTGGAACGAGTAAGCTGCGCATTAAAACCCGGCTTCGCCTTAATAATAGCCACTAATTCTTTAGCAATCGCGAGCGTAACATCTTTTTCGCGTAGACCTTTGGGGCCAAGCGCACCGGAGTCTGCGCCACCATGACCAGCATCCACTGCAATTAAAATTTCGCGCTTACCACCCAGATCAACATTTATTTTCGATTCAATGGCTTTTGTTTCAATCGCTTTTGCTTCTATGGTTTTTATTTCATTAAATTTTGTTTTATTTTTCTCATCTTTACTAATTTTATTGTCATTAGTTTTAGTCTCAATCTTAGTGGGATCGTTCACTTTTGGCTCAGCTACGATTTCCTTAATTAAATCTTCTATATTTGCAGGCTCCTCCAAGTTATTCTCAAGAGAATTTGTCGACTCTGTTGTTAATTTTGTGCTTGTATTATTTACGTTCACGACAGATACGGTCTCCGTAACATCGTATAAATCAATCACTAACCGATCATCACTGCCGCCGTGTTTTTTTAGAAAAAAACTTTTAGGCGTTACGACTTTGTTTAATATGAGCTCTAAGTGCAGATTTTTTTGCTGCGCTACCGAAGCACGAATAGTATCTACGGGTGTTCCGGTGAGTATGATTGCGGCAAGTGAGGCTTCGAGCTTAGTATCGAGTGAGGTGCTGGGGATATCGAGCAAAATGCGTGACGGATTCTCGGCAATTTCTAAATTGTGTTGCACTGGCGCATTCAAATCCAACACCAATCGAGTATATTGCTCACCGCGCCACACACGCACATTCTTTACGGTGACCATCGACTTTTCTTGAGCGGTGGGCGCACTGTTTGCGGCAGGCATAACAGCGACAGCAAACAATGCTACAACCCATAAATGAATACACAGCCGAATACGCAATAAAAACATAGGATTTGAAAATCTCGCAACGAAGAAATATGAGTTCATTTTTGGTGTAATAGGGCGCAATCAAAACCCAACTCAAATTAACCAATAATAATGTTTGCAC
Organism: Gammaproteobacteria bacterium; assembly: GCA_031425935.1. Taxonomy (GTDB): domain Bacteria; phylum Pseudomonadota; class Gammaproteobacteria; order Pseudomonadales; family Cellvibrionaceae; genus Cellvibrio. The sequence goes on from JANPKH010000514.1 coordinate 19,329, forward strand.
TTTACCGCAGAGCCCGCAACGGAACCAGTAAAATTGCCAACCCAATCACTCTTTAGAAAGAGAGTTTTAGGTAAAACAACGAACCCGGAACCGCGCTCCAATAGGAATGCAAATACATTAACTTAGCCTAAACTCTAGAAATAACCTTTTCTCCGCAGGACTATCATGAAGTTAACACAACGTTTTATTGCCCAGCGCGCACTATTGATAATGAGTAGCGGTCTTTTCGCAATTCAAACACCCACTGCCAGCGCTATTGACTATGGCATTAACGAAGCCCGCGGGCTGGCTATGGGAGGCACTGTTATTGCCGTTGGCAACACGAGCCAAGCAGCTTATTACAACCCCGCACTGCTTGCGTTTCATGAAGGCGATGAAGACAAAAATCGCGATGGTCGCATTTACTTTCCAACAATAGTGGCGCGGGCCGCAGATACAGTAGATGCCGCAATATCCGCTACCAACGATAATTTGGACACCGCACTTAGTGACGCTATCGCCGCATTTAATACTCAAAGAGATGCAGCCAGCGCAGCGGAAGTTGCTAATAGCTCTCGCGATATACGTTCGGTGCTGAGCGACATAGCTAACAAGAATTTAAATCTAGACGCGTTTGTTGGTTTATCAGTTAGTGAACCTGGAGACCATGAGGGAGGTGCGTTTTATTTAGGGGTGAGGGCAATTGCGGGCGGCACGTCGAATGTGACTCCGGAGGATTTTGCCTTGCTCGACGAATATATCGACATGATGGATGAAATCGCTGGCGGTGCCTCCGCCGCAGATGTCGTTGCCGCGCACCCCAACCTGATTGATGCCAATGGGCAACTTACCGATCCCACCGCCTTGCTCAACTCATCCGCCGACGTAAGTGCCTTGGCGATTAGTGAGTGGGGACTCGCGCTCGCGAAAGAGTTTACATTTTGGGGGCAACCGGTTTCTTTTGGCTTCACTCCCAAAATGATGCGCGTCGATGCCTATCGCGACAACGCCGACTTTAATAATGCCAACAGCGCTGACGTCGACCAATTTTCAGAAACTAAAAGCACACACATGGCCTTCAACGCTGACTTCGGAATTGCCGCAATATTTCTCGAAAACTATCGCCTCAGCTTCGCCATAAAAGATACTTTTGCAAAAGACTTCACCACCAAACAAGCCGCTGATCCCATTACCGGCCTTGCGGGCCCTGATTTGGTGGTAAAACTTCATCCGCGCTCACGCATGGGTTTGGGCTACGTGAATAAAACCTTCAGCATAGGCGTTGACTACGATTTGCAACAATCCACTCCCATGGCAACTGAAGCACCGAATCAAGACATAAGCTTGGGCGCTGAATACCAAATCTTTGACAGCCTGGCTTTACGCATGGGCTATAAACGCGACCTGACGGATTACCATGGGGACGTTGTATCTGGCGGCATTGGGTACCAATGGCGACGCTTTGTTGCGGAATTTGCTTACTCACAAGGCGACGATATGAAAGGCGGTGCCTTGCAGCTAGGATGGACCTTTTAGTTAGTACGGACCTTATAGTTAATATGGATTTTTTAGTAACGCCGTCACAAAAAGCAAATCCTTATCTGGAAAATGATTGATGTGCCACGGGTTCTTTGCCACCCTAGGGAATTGCAACTATGCTGCAATATTAGGCAACCTGTACATAATTAAATAACTAAGGTTTGCTACTGTTAAGTATTACTGAGCTAAAGAGCACACAATGGAAAAAACACAACTCATCAGCACAAAACAAACGTCTGAACCTTTGGTTTCAATTCAGGCTTTAAGCGCTTGCCGCATACTGGTTATCAATGGCAAAGGCGGCGCCGGAAAAACGACGATCAGCACTAATCTTGCAGCGTTATTAGCTCTGCGTGGTGAGCGCACCGCGTTACTCGATGCAGACCCACAAGGGTCATCGAATTTTTGGGTAAAACGTCGCGAAGCAGAATTACCACCCATCTTCGGCTTAAAGCTGGACCCTCACAGTAGAACCACAAGCAGTTACCAAATGCGCGCGCCCAAGTCCACCCGCTGGTTAGTCACAGACGCGCCTCCCGGGTTAAGTGGACCAGCGTTAGATGACCTGGTAAGAGATCATGACTTAATTTTGATACCCGTAATGGCTTCGGATATCGACATTCGCACCAGCGCGCGCTTTATTGGCGAGCTACTCTTAACTCAAAATATGCGCCGTAATCGTCGGCCTATCGCCGTAATAGCCAATCGCGCCAAACAGCAAACCAACGCTTGGGGACGCCTGGAAAAATTTTTGCTCAGCCTTAACATCCCCTACCCCACCACGCTGCGTGATTCTCAAAATTATGTGCGGGCATATAGCGAAGGACGTGGCATAGTCGAATATCCGCAACAAAGCCACTTACGTGATCGCAATGATTGGGACACTTTAATTCGCTGGATTGATGCACAAAACATTAGCAATGCCTGGTGGAAAGATAAACTAACCTTAGCGACACCTCCAGAAAAAGGATCTGAGTCAGCTTAAACTTTGCCATGCATTCTTATCGCATTTCCAGAGGCGACCCTACCTCATTAAAATAAGGTTGGGCCTCATGGCTCTCCTCGCTGAATTTAGTATTTTCATCTGCTTCGTCGCCCTCTGCAGGAATAAACCCTTCAGCATATTTTTCCAACGGCGCAAATCCTTTGTGTAACTCCGCCTGTTTATCAAGATCTCGTTCCCGCAAAACATCAATTGTTTGCTGTGCCTGCTGACTTACAAACTGATCTTCATCATTTAATAAAGCCGTCGCTTCTGGAATATTATTTTTGTCTCCCAACTGAATCAAAAGTGCCAGTGCATCAAACTTTACATGAGCATCAGAATCAGCAAGGCTATTTAACGCGTGAGGTACAGCACTAATATTTCCAACCGTAAGCATTTCGCGCAGTGTTTTGGCACGCTCATACGCACTTTCATTTTGTAAATTTACGGATAGTTGTTCGATATAGTTTTTTACGAAAGATTCATCGCCGCGAGCTGCGAGGATCATGGCGGATTTTTTTCTCAATTCACCATCGCTCGTTTCAAATATGTATTTCAAATCTCGATCTAACAAATACTCTTTTGCGTTTGCCATCCCCATCATTCCATGAGTTAATAACTGGGCTGCCTCCGGATCTGTTTTCAATCGCACAATCAGGCCGCGTAAAATTTCTGTTGCTTCTGCCGGTGCGATATTAATTAATAGCTGTAGCGCTTGAAGTTTCTTCGCTGTATCTTCTGACTGCACAGCATCCCTCGCCCACGCCAATCGTTCGGCAGTGTTTACAGTTAATGTTGTTTCTGCGTTTCCCAGCTTGACTCCTATCACTGATTCAAACAATGCAGAAACCCCCTTGCGTTGATCCGTAGCTGTAGGTAATTCATGAACGCTATCTGCAAACGCTTGATTTTGTGCAGCTTCAGGTACGGCATTCCCTATGCTTAGGGAAAACCAATAGGCTAACAATGCTATGAATATAAATGCAAAAAACACTATTGATACTTTGTATGTTTTCAAGAAATTATCCTCAGAGAAATTGATTTTAATTTTTCGGGAAATTTAAAATCAAATATAAAATTTCATAAAGGCCCAAGGTTTTAACTCGGGCCTGATTTGGCCTTCGAGTTCGTTAACAACTTTTCCTTAATAGCTTTTTACTTTAATATTTTCTTACTTTAATAAGTTTGTAAAATTTTCAAACGCCAACCCTGACTCCACAGCTCGTCGTACTTAGCGCGATAGTCATCATAGTTCCAGCCATAAACCTGAATCTCACTGCTCGTACTTGGCCGCCAAACCGCGGTGTAACGTACTTGTCCCGGAGCTACAACATATGGTTGCAAGAAGGCTAGGCGCCAGCCAAGTGGCCAGAGTTCATCGTACTTAGCGCGGTAATCAGCGTAAGTCCAACCGTACACCTGAATCTCGCTGCTGGTGCTTGGGCGCCATGCTGCGGTGTAATACACCACACCATTAACCACGTAAGGTTGAATCATTTTCAAACGCCAGCCCTGCGGCCACAACTCGTCGTATTTGGCTCGGAAATCTGCATAACTCCAACCATAAACCTGAATTTCAGACTCTGTGCTCGGCCGCCATACCGCGGTATAACGCACAAGTCCATTCACAACATATGGCTGGAGAATTTTCAAACGCCAACCCTGAGGCCACAATTCGTCGTATTTGGCTCGGTAGTCCGCATAGGTCCAGCCATACACCTGAATTTCACCTTGGGTACTCGGGCGCCATACCGCGTTATAACGAACTGCACCGTTCACGACAAAAGGTTGCAAGCTAAATAAGCGCCAACCCGATGCCCAAAGCTGATCGTATTTATTGCGATAGTCCTGATAAGTCCACGCATAAACCTGAATTTCACTGGATGTGCTTTTTCCCCATACCGCCGTGTAACTCCCAGGAACACCTGATGCTCTTTTCCCAGTAAATTGCTTGATAGCGCAATCGGGGCCATTCGGTTGGCTTGCTGCGTTAAACCGTAAAGCACAATCTTTAAGTTGTTTTGCAGCGCTGATATGCGTTGCATTAGTGGATGTTTGGCCAGGGAGCATCCATAAAGGTGAATCTACTGAGTTAGCATTTTTGGCAGCTTGAGCGGGTGAGCCAGTAGCGAGGGAGACAAAATTACGAGCAGTTCCACTGGAGCCTTTATTGCTGACTCCCACACGATGGCAGCCTAAGCACATATTGCCACTTACCTCGACGGTGTAAGCTTTCCAGCTCACAAAATCGTCTCCAACAAAATAATAAGGTTGCACGCTATTGAAATTCGTATCCATTCCTCCGGGTAATCTGTTGTCCTTACCTACTGCAGGATTGTCTTTTTTAATTTGCGATAAATAAGGGTTGCGAATAATAGGGCCATTGTCGTGACAGGATACACACGTAAAACTACTACTCGCAATTTCCCCAGGAGTCATCCAAAACGCAGGGGTACCAACTCCATTTTTCGGCGCCTTAACATTGCCGTTGTGATTCCCGTTTAACGCGCCTTGATAAAAACAGGTCGCCCCATTATTTTTATTGTGTTGAATAACGGCGATATCACCGTACTGCCCTGCTCCTAAACCTTTCTTACGGCAATGCGCCACCGCAAAGGCACTTGGAGTATTCGCTAACACTTGGAATCGGCTACCTTTATCGCAAGCGCCATTTAACACATTAGGGCGATCACAGGTACCGCTCGGATAAGTTGCAGTAGATGGAGTTAAATGATCAGTAGGGACTAAAGCGCCATTATCGCAAACAAAATCTTGTACCGTTATACCGATGGCTTGATCGCACTTCAAAGCATAGCTCTGAAGAGTTTCGGCGTGGGACATCCTAAGTGTAAAAAATGCAGAAAAAATAAATAATATTTTAAAAATTTTCATGGTATCTCCTTTCATATAAAAATAATTAAGCCATTTTCATGTACCTCATTAAACCTACTACCTCATTATTTCCTAATTAACTCTTCGCTGCAGGCTAATTTATTGCAATGGCCAAGTTGTGGTGGTGGTTTACTTTAACAGCGAAAAAAATATCTAAAATAAACTTGTCGAGAATACAGTTTATTTTTAACCACGCAACCTGCGAGTGTCGGCGAAATCTGCAAAAAAATATTCTTATGTGCCAAAATAAAATAAAATTTTTTTTATTATTATTTTTAGCAATTGACGCGACGAAATAATTACACCGAAACAGTATTTCACATGAAGATTCATAACTAGACTTTAAAAATCCAAGCACCCCGCCAACCCTAAGTTAGCGCCCTAAAAATCATGCTAGGCTATCAACGTCCTGCAGTTTTCATAGAAAACTCGCAGGGCGTTTTGTTTTTTGAGCGAAAGCGCTACGATGGTGGCCTGATTTGCAATGACGCCCGGCTATCTTTTTAGCCTCGACATCTACAGTTAAAACCGGCAAGTAATACCTAATGCGGTAAAGGAAATTTTCATGTTATCAATATCGCCAATCTGATTGTATTCAACACGCAATACAACTGACTGAGTTAGCGCATACTGCAAACCCACACCATAAAGCGCTTTCATTTCCGTACCAGAATCAGAACCTGAAATAACTGGGTCACCCCAGCTTTCTATTTCATAACTACTATCCCATTTTATATTTGCAACACCTAAGCGACCATAAATACTGGTGGCGTCGCCAAGAGACAAAAAAGTCAGGAGTGCTATTTGGAATGCTTTGGCAGAAGCGTCGTATCTCTCATCAGCATCTTCATACATTATATGCTTTCTCACTTCCCCAAAATCAGCGTACCCTGCTTCTGCTGCAAATATCTCATTAAATTTATAACCCACCCCAATTACAAATACAGCATCCGTTTCACGGAATGAGCCATCGACTGAATCCAGCTCAAATCTGCTTTGACCTAGATTGCCAACCCCATAAAATTCACTGGCAGATACAGTTAATGCCGGAAGCGCGAAAATCAGGGCAAGTACGCATTTAATTTTCATATAATTTCCTTTGTGTAAATTGATAACACATATCCTATTCATTAAAAAATAGGGCTCAATGATATTAGCTAGTTATTGAATAATAATTTTCGATACTACCTCCATCAAAATAAGATAGAAAATATTAATAATCAGAGATTTTTTATAAAAAAAATTATCTTACTGACTTCACTTTAAAAATTACAACCACAACACAATATTTATACTACTCATTATTTTTGCAATAAGTGTAAAAATTTGTGATTCATTCCTTTGCAGAGTTTTTCATAGCGCATTTGCGCGGCGCGCAATTTCCCGGTGTTGCCCGCTGTGGGCGTCAGCCGCGAGAGCAGCGGAATAGCAACGTTCATTCCCTGCGCCCGCGTGGCGATTTGTGCGAGCGTAACCCAACATTGCCCGCGAACGTAACGCGCTAAGTTTGGTTTGTTACCGTGTTGGTGGATCTGGCTGGCGGGTGCTTTTTTGAGGCGCGCAGCACCAGCGTGTCGTCAATCGCTAGATAGATAATATCGCCCCCACCTCCCGAATTGCCAAGGATACAAAGGCCCGCGCCAGCGATAACCACGACCATTTTCCTTGTTGTAAACATTTGTAGTAGCTCGTCCAGTTCTTTTGCGTGTTCAGCATTAGCCAGCTTGGGGTGACAAAGCCTGAGCGGGTGAGCATGGCGCCAATAAAGTCCAGCTCATAAATAAATTCATAAAACTTCAAAATGCAATTTAGACCAAAAAAGTAAATTAACTATTGCATGTAAAGACAAATGCACAACGAAATAAAGTTCACGTAGCTCAAAATAAAAGGCCATATGGAGCTTAGAGTTATAGATGCTCCATTTAGAAACATGGCACTGCATTTTAACGACAACCAAATGGACTTAGCCCCGGAATAGCTCCCATAAAATGCTCCACTAAAGTTCCTTCCCCTGCACGTCACCATAATTATTGCACCGACTTAAGACATTAATGGCGCCAAATAATAACTTCTAACATTCCCAATCCCTTTTCTGTTACGCATTAACTGTCTTATTAGCGACAAATACTTCCAATCAAGACTATTTTCTATCTCCTCAATAACAAAATTCCCTTCTCGTAAGCGGCTGGCATAGCGCTTGCAAAACCAAAGCTAACTTGGAGTTTTATTAGCGTATGGTTTCTATTTCTAGTCTCACAAAAACGATTGCCAGTGTGTGCCCTTACTGTGGTGTAGGTTGCGGCATGCTGCTGGAAACTGACGGCACGACCATTTCAAAAGTGAGTGGCGACAAAAATCACCCCGCCAACTTTGGCCGCTTATGCACGAAAGGCCAAACTAGCGCGCAAGCGCTACGCAACTCCGGGCGAATGGAAGCTGCTTTTGTACGCGACGAGCGCACCGCACAATCTGTTCAAACAGCAATGGATGTTGCAATTACCACTACAGCCCAACGTTTAAAAGCAATCCTGGACAAACACGGGCCAGATGCTCTGTCATTTTATGTATCGGGGCAGATGTCTATCGAATCCCAATATTTGGTCAATAAGCTGGCCAAGGGCTTTGTGCGCACAAACAATATCGAATCAAACTCGCGCCTATGTATGGCAAGTGCCGGAGCGGGTTACAAGCTTTCCCTCGGGTCGGATGCACCGCCAGGCTCCTACACTGATTTCGATCACACAGATTTATTCCTGGTGATGGGCGCTAACATGGCGGACTGCCATCCCATCCTGTATTTGCGCATGATGGATCGCGTTAAAGCGGGTGCAAAAGTCATTGTCGTTGACCCACGCCGCACGCTAACGGCGGACAAAGCCGATCTATTTCTACAGATCAAGCCGGGCACCGACCTAGCTCTACTGAACGGCTTACTCTATCTCTTACTGGAAAATGGCCACACCGACCCGGCTTTCATCGCCCAATTCACTCAGGGTTGGGAGGCAATGCCGGAATTTTTGGCCGATTACACGCCCGCAAAAGTCGCGGAATTGACCGGCATTACGGAGGCGAATATTCGCGCTAGCGCACGCATGATTGGCGAAGCTCGCGAATTTATGACCTGCTGGACAATGGGACTAAACCAAAGCACCCACGGTACCTGGAACACTAACGCCATCTGTAATTTGCATCTCGCCACCGGCAAAATCTGCCGCACAGGCAGCGGACCTTTCTCTCTCACTGGCCAACCCAATGCTATGGGCGGGCGCGAAATGGGCTATATGGGTGTGGGGCTCCCTGGCCAACGCAGTTTGCTGGTTGAATCAGATCGCGTGTTCATTGAAGACATGTGGGGCGTAACACCGGGCAGCATTAGCACGAAGGTTGGCAAGGGCACGGTGGATATGTTTGAGCGCATGACAGCGGGCGAAATTAAAGCCTGCTGGGTAATTTGCACCAACCCCGTTGCAAGCGTACCCAATCGCAAAATAGTGATTGAAGCTTTGCAAAAAGCCGAACTGGTGATCGCTCAAGATGCTTTCCTGGACACCGAAACCAACCGCTATGCCGATATCCTCCTTCCCGGCGCACTCTGGGCGGAAGCTGAAGGCGTGATGATTAATTCCGAGCGCAACCTAACCCTTATGCAAGCAGCGGTAACCCCACCAGGCGAGGCACTGCCCGACTGGCAAATCGTCGCGCGTGTGGCCTGTGAAATGGGTTATGCAGATAGCTTTAGCTACAACTCTGCCGAAGAAATATTTGAAGAAATTAAACGCAGCTATAACCCTAAAACCGGTTATGACTTACGAGGTATTAGTTACGATCGCCTGCGCGAGTCTTCTATCCAATGGCCGTGCGCAAGCGAAGAAAGCAGCGACCGCAATCCCATTCGCTACCTAAATAATGGCGTCAACCAAATCCTGAAAGCCTATGTGGATGGCGGGAAGCCCGAACTGTTATTTGCCACCGAATCCGGCAAAGCAATTTTTTTTGCGCGCCCCCACGTAAATGCCCAGGAGATGCCGGATGGCGATTATCCTTTTGTACTCAACACCGGTCGCCTGCAACACCAATGGCATACACTCACTAAAACCGGAAAAATCGCCACACTCAACAAGCTTAACCCAAGCCCTTTTGTGGAAATCCACCCCGAGGATGCGCTTGAATTAGGCATCAAAAACAAGGACAAAGTCGAAGTACGCTCGCGTCGTGGCTATGCCATTTTGCCTGCGCAAATCACCGATCGAGTAACGCCGGGGAATTGCTTTGCACCCTTTCACTGGAACGATATTTACGGCGAAAATCTCACCATTAACGCTGTTACCAATGATGCCGTAGATACAATTTCGCAACAGCCAGAGCTGAAAATTTGCGCTGTAACGCTCAAACTGGTGGAGGTGTTTGTAAGCGATGCCTTTATAAAGAGCGATGCCGTCATAAGCAGCGTCACCCAAAACACATTGCGCGAGTTAGTTTTTGCTACACCGAGTGAAGAAACCAGCATGTCTTTGATTAGTACTTTTGCCGATAGCCTCGGCCTGAGCAGCCCCGTTAAACCCGCGCTTTCATTGGATGAAAGCCGCTACCTAAGCGGGTTTATCAGTGGCTTGCAGGCCACCGCGAAACACATTAATGCCGTGCCTGCACTGCCAGCAGATGCGCCAATTGACAGCAACAACCTCATTTACATTAATGGCTTGCTCGCAGGTATGTTCAGCCGAGTGTTGCCGCTACAGGTATCGCCAACACCTGCCGAAGCATCGGCCTTAGGCAAAGACTGTGTTAGCTTGCTGTGGGCTTCACAAACCGGTAACGCTGAAACCTTGGCCGAAAATGTTGCAGCAAAACTTCGCGATTCAGGTTGGGCCGTAAACCTACAAGCAATGAACGATTACAGCGTAGAAAAACTTGCGCAGGACAAACACGCCATCTTCATTACCAGCACCTTTGGTGACGGCGACGCACCTGACAGCGGCGGCGATTTCTGGCACCAACTCAGTAGCCAATCTGCGCCGAGTCTTGCAAATGTAGACTTCGCCCTACTCGCATTAGGTGATTCTAACTACGACCAATTTTGCGGCCATGGCAAAAAACTTTTCACTCGGCTGCAAGAACTCGGGGGTAAACCCTTGGTAGAGCGCGTCGATTGCGATACCGATTTTGAAGCGCCCGCAAACGCATGGCTTAGTAAACTTATGGAAACGCTCAAAGCCAGCTCTTCTATGACAGCGGTTAGCAACAGTTCGATAGCAACATTGAACAACATAAAAACCGGAGACCACTCGGGAAACTATAACAAAACCAATCCCTATCTCTCGCGCTTAATTATCAACAAACGCCTCAATGTAGGTGGAAGCAAAGACACGAGACAATTTGGTTTTGATTTGGGCGATTCAGGTATTCAATACGAAGCTGGTGATGCACTAGGTGTGTGGCCGAAAAACTGCGCCGAACTCGTTACCGAACTAGAAATGGCACTCAATTTAAATCAAGAAGCACCTGTCGTTGTGGATACCAACTCACTGCCACTGCGTGAAGCTTTACAACATAAATTTGAAATTTGTCGCCCGAGCATAGAGGCACTGCAATTTATTGCCACGCGCGCAAATAGCAAAGAATTACAACGGTTATTGCAAGCGGATAAAAAAGAAGAATTACAGAACTGGCTGTATGGTCGCCAACTGGTAGACGTCATTCACGAATACCCCATTCGCTGTAACAGCGATGAATTACTCGGCGTATTAAAACGTATTCAACCACGCCTATATTCCATTGCTTCCAGTGCAAAAGAATTTGCAAGCCAAGTCCATCTCACAGTCGCGGCAGTGCGTTACGAAAGATTTTTTAATACAAAAAAAATTCGCAAAGGTGTTAACTCAACCTTTCTTGCTGACCGCGCAAGTGGTGTCGATGTCCCGATTTTTATTCAAACTAATAAATATTTTCGCGTACCGCAGGATGGTAACTTACCCATCATAATGGTCGGCCCTGGCACTGGTGTTGCGCCCTTCCGTGGATTTTTACAAGAGCGTCGCGCACGCGGCGATACAGGGAAAAACTGGTTGTTCTTTGGCGAACAACATGCCGCTACCGATTTTTATTTTCAAAATGAATTACAAGATTTCCAACAGCAAGGTTTGCTCACTGAGTTGAGCCTTGCATTCTCGCGCGATCAGCAAGAAAAAATTTATGTGCAAGATCGCATGCGCGAAAATGGTGAAAAAATTTGGCAATGGATAGATGAGGAAGGCGCCTATTTTTACGTGTGCGGTGATGCCAGCAAAATGGCTAAAGATGTCGATAACTGTCTGCGAGATATTATTCAGCAACATGGAAAATTCGATGACGCCGAAACTGCAAACTACATGCGAAAATTAAATATGGATAAACGTTACGTGCGGGATGTTTATTAGCAAGGAAGTTATAGTGACGGTTAGTTAACGCACAGAGCCTCAGTGCGCTTATCGCTATTGTTAATGTCAAATATAAAAACCATTCCACTTATAGTTTTACGACTAAGCATCCTCAAGGGTTTTTATTTGATACTTTCACTATTAATCGTCGAATTGTCGAATTAATGTCATCCACAAAATATATAGGAGCAACCCTATGTCCCCGACCCCGGCAATAACAGAGCACGCGATTTTTTGTCGCGAATTTGAACGTAAAATTGATGACCTTATTGCGTGGGCAGTAACAAATTCGCCCAAGCATATATCCCCCTTATTCACCTATGATTTTGTCAACGTGCGCGAAAGCATCTGCCAGATCGCACATGGTGGTGGTGATGCATTACACCGTGAACTCGAACCTTCCGAAGGTGGTCCGCAATACATAAACGATAACGCTGCTCCTTGGCCTTAACTCATGATAGGCTGCTTTAAATAAAATTGGCTGCCGCTAGCAAGCTCAACTAAAATATTCATAACGTTTGAACCGTTTGAATAAAGTTGAGCTATATGAGTTTACCTACGAATAGTATAAAACCTGACGAAAGTCAGGACAAAATGCCTGCATTAACCGGAATTCGTTTTTTTGCCATTCTTCATATTTTTTGCTTCCATTTATGGACGCTCTACGATATGAAAAAGGAACCGCGTTTCGAAAATATTTTACATGACATGTCGTACTTACCGGATGCAGCACTAACTTATATATCCCACGGCTGGATGTCGACTAGCTTTTTCTTTTTATTATCAGGTTTTATGTTGGCTTATCTGTATTGGGGGCAAGATGGAAAATTGAGCATACCCGCAAAGAAATTTTGGATTCTACGATTCACCCGCCTATATCCTATTCATTTTTTGCTGACCATAATCGCTTTTATCACTATGACCCATGAACAATTATCAATGGGTATTGATGTACCCATGTTAATAGCGTCGGGAATTGCCACCTTGGCTTTGATGCAGGCTTGGTATCCTGACTTTGTTCCGATATGGAGCTGGCCCACCTGGACAATTTCTACATTAGTTTTTCTGTATCTAGTTATGCCTTTTATATTGCCGATGTTGGCAAAATTATCGCGCACCAACGCAATAATTTTTTTGTGCATGCTGCCTCTAGTATCACTTATCCCCACCTATATTTATTCACTATATTTTCCGACCGGCTCAACGCCCAAACAATTCTGGCAAATATTTATTAGCTCCACACCCATTTTTTGGCTAGCGCATTTTGTTGCAGGAATATTACTGAGCAAGGTATTTGCTATTTCACGATATAACGCCGCATTTAATGAGGGGAAGAAAACGTGGCTGGCATGGGGCGACTTAGCATTACTGACTGTTATTGGTATCGCGTGTGTACCTGGAATAGAAGAGCCCTTTAAATATTTTTTGCGCCATGGGTTAATGATGCCGCTATATATGGTCATTATTATTGATCTTGCACGCGGGAAAGGATTATTCGCACGTTTGTTTTCGCTGCCCGGGATGGGCTTTTTAGGCGAGACAGGGTTTTCTATTTTTATCTGGCAAAATTTTGTTATCACGATGTGCTGGGCGCTGATTGTAATAAATCCAGCAGCTGGCAATCATCAATTTATGTGGGCCGTTATAGGGATGATTTTAATCAGCGTATTCAGCGCCTATTTGCTGGAAAAGCCATTGAGTAAATGGCTGCGCTTAAGACTGACAAAATAACGGATAATTTAACCTCCACAGCTGCAGACCGGTGCGCTTGGATGAAGGCTTGAATATCTTTCGGTGAAGATGGCCATGAATTCAAGCCGTTCTAAGTGTTAATTAATGCGCCACAACCTGCTGCA
>JANPKH010000515.1:0-1664 GCA_031425935.1 Gammaproteobacteria bacterium
CATCGAGTTGGTGACACGTTGAAGCCGCCGCTGACCACTTAGCAGCAGTGCAGTCGCTTCAACACATATACTCTGATCTGCACGATCGCCGTCTGGACGCCTGATAAAGCTCAACAAGCAGTCAGAATGGCTCGTATTTCTGATAATGTTCATTAGACGCCAAATGTTTGTAGCCGCCATTTAGTAATGTCGCACCGTGCCATTTAGACATGTCACCCTCCACCGCAATCGCGGCGGAGGCCTCCAGGATGGCGTTGCATTTCATGAGCGACAAGGAGCTCACGCGGCTGGAGATCCTCCGCGATCTCGCTAGCGGCCGGCTTACGACGCCCGCCGCGGCGGAGCTGCTGGGCCTTGAGCGACGCCAGGTTCAGCGATTGGCCAAGGCTTATCAGCAGCAAGGCGCGACGGCGCTGATTTCCAAGAAGCGTGGTCAGCCGAGCAACCGGCGGACGCCGTCTGACGTCAAGACGCAGGCGCTGGACCTGATCCGCGAGCGTTACTCGGGCTTTGGTCCAACGCTGGCGGCCGAGAAGCTCCGTGAGCTCCATAGCGTTTACATCGGGCGTGAGACGCTGCGGATCTGGATGCTGGAAGCCGGGCTTTGGGCCGATCGCCAGAAGCGGCGTGGCCGGGTCTACCAACCGCGCTATCGGCGAGAATGCGTCGGAGAGCTCATCCAGGTCGATGGGTCCGATCACTTCTGGTTCGAGGACCGCGCCGACAGCTGCACGCTGCTGGTCTTCATCGACGACGCCACCAGCAGGCTAATGCACCTGCAGTTCGTCAAGTCGGAGTCGACCTTCGCCTACTTCAACGCCACCCAGCGCTACCTTGAGGCCCACGGCAAGCCGATCGCGTTCTACACTGACAAGCATGCGGTCTTTCGCGTGAACAAGGCCGGCGGTCTTCATGGTGACGGCATGACCCAGTTCGGCCGCGCTCTCAAAGCCCTGAGCATCGAGATCATCTGCGCCAACTCCAGCCAGGCTAAGGGCCGGGTGGAGCGGGCCAACAAGACCCTGCAGGACCGGCTGGTGAAGGAGCTCCGGCTCGCCGGCGTCAGCTCGATGGACGACGGCAACGCTTTCCTCCCGAGCTTCATGGCCGACTACAACACGCGCTTCGCCAAGGCGCCGTTCAATGACAAGGACCTGCACCGGCCCATGGCGCCGCGGGACCGATTGGACGAGGCCTTCACCTGGCGCGCCGAGCGGACCCTCTCGCAGGCGCTGACGCTGCAGTACGACAACATCCTCTTCATGATCGAGCCGTCCGAGTTCGCCCAGGCCGCGATCGGCCGGCGCGTTGAGGTCGTCGACTTCCCAGATGGCCGCCTGGAGATCCGCTACAAGGGCCGCAGCATGCCCTACCGGACCTTCGACAAGCTTCGGCGCGTCACCGAGACGGCCGTGATCGAGAACAAGCGGTTAGGTGGCCTGCTCGCCCTGATCCGACAGAGCCAAGACGCCGGGCCACCCGGGGCACGCACCAGTAGAGGCCCCAAGCGCCGCGATCAGACCAACCATATGTTCGGGGTCGGCTGAGCCCCCTGCTCTCGACGTCCGCCTTGCGCCGTTGGCCTCGATTCCGTTTTCGACCCTTCTGAGCAGTTGGGACCGTCCGCTCGCGGCGCGCAAACCCGTCAGAGCCTCGCCCGCCTG
>JANPKH010000516.1:0-1852 GCA_031425935.1 Gammaproteobacteria bacterium
AGAGAGCTTCGCTGATTTGAACGTAGGACAAGAGCACACGTGGGCCTGAAATCCACATTGAAGTTGACCCGATTTCATGGACGCCTCATCCTGTGGGAAGAAGGAGTCCGAAATGGGAAAGACCAAGCCGCCGTATGCGGAGGCATGGCCAGATCAGGCGACAGCACAGTCACGCGCAGTCCGCCGGGGAGCTCGCGGACAGTTGGGGCGCCACGGGCCGGCAGTCGCACCGGCTTGCGACCAAACGCCGCATTCCACGACAGTCTCTGCTCCACCAGCAGACGTCCCAGTGCCTCGGCCTGCTCGACACTACGCACTCGGAGAGGCTCACGGGGATGTGTGGCGCGCCGTTGAACCAGACGTCTTCAATGGCCAGGCCGTGCACGTCGCGCTGCTTGATCACCTGATCGATGCCGCCGATATGGTCGCGGTCCAGGTGTGTCACCACGAGCAGTTCGAGACGCTGGACCCCATCACTGCGACATCGAGCCAATGCGTCAACGATAAATTCTTGGTAGGTCTTGCCCACCCCGGCGTCGATCATGAGTGCGCGCGGCGGGCCACCCCATTGCACACGGAGGCAGTCACCAAACCGGGCGGGAAGCGAGCGAACAAGCATGACGGGTGGCGGGAGCGCTAAACAACAGCACGCGCACCCATGACGAGACCGACATTGCGAGCTTCTACGCCGATGGACCACCCAACTACTGGAACCGACTGCTCCGGGACCTCAATGGATCCGGTGCGATGAACCTCGGCGACAGCGCCCGCATGTTCGCGCTTGTCAACGTCGCGATGGCCGACGCCGTCCTTACTGCCTGGGACAGCAAGATCGCCTGGAATTTCTGGCGCCCGGTCACTGCCATCCGGATGGGCAACGACGACGGCAATCCCAAGACGGTTGGAGATGCGGCTTGGTCGCCTCTGTTTGCGACCCCCAATTACCCGGATTACACCTCGGGGGCCGTCAACCTGGCAGGCGCAGCGACCACGATGCTTGAAAACGTTCTTGGCAGCGACGAGCTCAGCTTCAGCCTGATCAGTACGCGTACCGGCACGGCAGTCACCAGAAGGTATAGCCGCCTGTCGGACGCCGCACGTGACGTGGTCGATGCTCGCATCTACATGGGCATTCACTTTCGCTTTGCTGACACCACCGCGCTGCGCCAAGGGCGGCATGTTGCCAACTGGGCTTTTGGTCACTTCTTGAGGCCTTTGCAGTAACAGGGCCGCACCCACGGGCGGATGGCCTATGCAGTCGCGCTGAATGAGTGACTGCCACTCCAAGCTGTTCACGGGTAACGCGCTACTGCTTGCTCCAGTTGCCGAACGCCTGATCTCTATCGGCGCCCACTGCCCCACCACGGCGGTGCGGCCGCGAACTCGAAGTCCAAGAGGGTGCGGTGGTGAACTACGGGCGGCCCCCAATATATCGCCCGAGAGAAGATGAACTCTTTCTAGAGATCAAGTGGTGCGACTAGGGCCACTGCCTCCGGCCGCTGCTTCCAAACGTCCGATGCGTCGATATAAAGCTCCACGGTGTTTCCATCGGGATCCTGGCAATAGATGGACTTGCTGACTACGTGATCCGCCGCCCTAACCTTGATGTCGGCGGCTTCCAGATACAGCTTTGCCTCGCGAAGTTCATCGATGAGATTGCCGATCTTGAAGGCGACGTGATAGAGCCCCGGTGAATTCACGGGGGCATCTGGCGCATCGTCACCGACTGCTTTGATTGCGAAGTCATGGTGGTTGCCCAAAGTAAAGAAGGTCATCTGGTACGCCGCCATTCGAGCTGCGATTGGAAGTTTGAGAAGCCCGTTATAAAAAGCTTCGGCGCGTTCCTGAGTGC
>JANPKH010000517.1:0-4406 GCA_031425935.1 Gammaproteobacteria bacterium
TTTCATTTGAGAGAATTAATTCAGGTGCGTCGCCTATTGAAATGTTTGGAAATAATTCAATAGTTTCAATGGTTGCATTGTTAACCACATCGGTACTGCGTACATGATCCATAACTTCAATCATGGTTTTATAATTTACAACTGGATCTAGCAGCAATGTAATATCTTGCTCATTGGGGAAACGATATTTAATTTCTAACAACACCTTGTCAAACATTTTCCAGTCCGGGTTTTTAGGGTCGCGCTCTATTTGCCGAATTAGGCCCAAATTTACATCCTGGATATCAAATGAATTTTCACGAACAACTAGTTGTAGTGCGAGCTTTATTTCTTGTTGTTCTGCGCGCTTTGCATTAAGCGCGGGCAAGTTAAGTTCAACCACTGTCATCTGTGAAAACACCGCTGTAATTAATAAAAAACAGATCAGTGCAACCATCAAGTCCATGAACGCTGTAACGTTCAGTTCAACGACTTCATCTAGGCGTTTTTTGCGGCCAAATTTCATTTAATTACTCTTCAACCATCAGGTTTGAACATTTAACTGCGGCCATTTCAATACTATCGATGAGCTTACTGGTTTTAGTTGCAAGGAAGGAATGTATTAACAATAGTGGAATTGCCGCGCCCAAGCCTAGCGCGGTGGCGTTCATGGCGATCGAAATACTGGCAGATAACAATTCTGCTTTAGCCGCCGGATCAGCATTGGCAACAGCCCCAAACGCTTCAATCAGACCAGACACCGTACCAAACAATCCAAGCAATGTAGCCACGTTAGCTAATGTGGCAAGATAATGGGTGCGCGCTTCTATTTCAGGTGTAACTTCCATCACGCCCTCTTCCATAGCTGCTTCAATTCGTTCACGTTTTGCATTAGGTTTATAACGTGCGAATCCGTAATTTAATACACGTGCCAAAGGCGTATCAGAATTAACAATAGCGTGTTGAGCGCGCGCGAAATCATTAGCCTTAAGCATCGGATTGATTTGTTTCCAGGTCTTATCCGTTATCCTGGTTGTTTTTGAAAGATAAAAATAACGCTCTATTGAAATGGCTAGACCTAATGCTATAACCATAACAATTGGGTACATGAAGAAACCGCCAGTTTTGAAAAAAATTATCAGGTCCATACTTTTACCTTACCTAGTTGTAATGCTTAGTTGTAATGATTCTGGTTGTAATACATATTTGATGTTGTCTAAACACCTTTGGTCACTAGCAGTGCCACTTTATCAATTAATAACAAGATTTAAGTTTATTTATTTATAGCTTCTTGACTTATAGATTCTTGCTGAGCGCTTTTTGATCCATTAAGCTCAACATCCATTTCACGAATAATTTTATTACGCTGCAAACGATATTCTCCCATAGAAATATTCCGTTTGTAATATTCTTGAAATAAGTTTTTTACCATTGCGGTATATTTTGTTTCCACATTGCCTCCACTTCATCTTTTCTATTTTTCTATATAACATTTAGCATGAATTATTCAACTTCTCGCACAACGCGAAAGCCTGTGATGTTATCAGGTCGTCCATCATGAGTTACTTTGCGACTGATACTACATTCTTCAAAAGTTGTTTCAAATGATCCACCAGCAGCCGATGTGCTACCGTCACGCTCAGCCACCCATTCTTGAACATTACCAACATAATTAATAAGTCCCCATTCGTTTTGTTGCCCAATGGATGTTTTAATTAATGAATTGCCTTTTTGAATGCCGCGAGAATTTAAGGTGCAATTGCGATTTTGATCAACACGGCCACTCACAGCTTTAGCCGCATATTGCCATTCTTGCAAAGTGGGTAACTTATACCTCCGCCCCGATTTTTCGCTTAGCCATTTCACATAACCATTGGCGACGGAAATAGAAACATTCGTTGCAGGCAAGCCGACATCGCCATCCAATCTCGATTCACAAGTTTTCGATTGTTGGCAAAATTCATTTAATTCTTCAACTGAGGTTTCATATTTGCCAATTGCAAAGGCTTTGACGCCATTGCCAGCGGGGACCACAACCATTGCTGGCGCCTTGCTGATTCCACTCATTTTATCTTTACAACTTGCCCCGGCACCTCTTGCACCTAACCCGGCAATTGAAACGCTACACGGATCTTTCTGCACAATTTTAATAGCCGCTATCACTGCGTTGCCATTAAATAAACGTAGTGCATAAGTTTTGGAGGCCATTGCCCGCTCAGGAAACGAAGTTCCGATATATTGAATACACTTGGCAAGAGATGTGGTAATTCTCGGCTCTTCTTTAAGGTAAAGATTTGCATTTAATGACCGTAATTTAGTAATAGCAATATCCAGATCTTTCATATCAATATTACTTAAACATTCTAGTTGTTTATCCACGTTAGTTAACGCGATTTGAAACAAAGAATTTTTTTGCGCAACACTTTCCGTTTCCTTTTCTATTTGTTGCCGCTCTTGCACCACTACTTTTTGTTGCTGCTGTTGTTGGAGCAATAGTGCTTGTTGCTCCAACTCCAAACGTTTTTGCGCCTCTATACCTTCAGCAATTAAAAGCTCAAATGCTTTAAGCTGTTCAGTTTGTGTTGTATAACGATAAGCGTTTTTTGTTAAGACTTGCGCCCTTTCATAATTTTTCTGTGCTAGCGCACGTTCAATTTCTTTGACGTAACGATTATAGATAGCAGCTTCTTGCTGCGCCAGCCAGGTTCTATCTACACCTTTTGATTGCCGCAACTCTTGCACTAGGGCCCATAGTTGATCTTCGATCGTTGAGGTAAATTCAACAGTTGCTAACAAATCTGCCAAGGCTTTCATTTTTTGTTCAAGGCGAAGCTGCAATTCTATTTGGCTTCGCACTTCCTCTTCAGACAATACTACTTGCTCTGCGGGTTTAAATTTAAAGTAAGCTCCCACCGCTAAAATAGCCAGCAGTAAAATAACAATGGAAATTTTACCTGTATGTGTCACTTTCTGGGTAAATTCACGCCAAAATTGTTCAACAGATTCGGTGCGATTTATTCTATTAAAAGCGAGCGCGTGTTCTATGGCACGCCACTGCGTTTTCTTCAATCCAATAATTTTTTTAGGTTTGAGTTTTTGCCGCTTAGCTTCGTCGGCGTGAACGCGATTAAATGGATGTGCGCCAGCAAAAAGTTCGTAGGCTATACAACCTAACGCATATATGTCATCTCTAACATCGGGAGTTAACCCTTCCAACATTTCCAGACTAGCGTAAGCTGGGGTTAGTGCTCCCAGTTTACCTGCATCAAAAACCGTCCGATCATCTAAACTTTCTTCGCGATGATCTGCTTTGGCAACTGCACGCGCGATACCAAAATCAAAAACTTTTGCTATGCCTTTATTGTTTACGAAAATGTTACCCGGTTTAAAATCCGAGTGAATAATATTCTGCCCGTGGGCGTAGGTTAACGCAGCACATATGCCTTCAAGAATTTTCAATACTTCAACTGTTGGTAAACCTACACTGCGATACTGACTAATTAATTTATCGAGCGGTTTACCTTCCATGTATTCCATGGTCATAAAAACCGTGTCGCCATCGCGATCAAAGTCATGAACATTTACGATATTAGGGTGCGCAATTTTTTGACTTTTACGTGACTCGCGTTGCAACGCAATAAACGCCTCAGGATGCGATTTAAATTCATCACTCAGAACTTTAATAGCCACATAAGGTTCGCGATCTTGCGCTTCAATTTTAAGCAGATCCTTAGCTTTATAAACCACTCCCATTCCGCCGGTGCCTAAAATCTCTTCGCACACAAAACGTTTTTTTAGGATGACATAGGCGTGCGCGGAAAGAGTATCGCGAGCCCTTACTTCTTCAGACTTGTCTCGCGGGCCAGCAGTAACTTTGGTTACATCTGATGTTAAAGGTCGTGCCGATATTTTTGTTGATACGAATTGCGTTTTATCACTACCGGTTTCTGATACTGGTGCTGAGGGGCGCGTTTTTGGGACAACCCGAGTTTTATCCTCAGGCACTGCAGCTTGCGCAGGCCGAGCTATTTTTTTATCTTCAATCCTTTGACTTTCAATTTGCTGGCCTTCAATCCGCTGACCTTCAGTCTTCTGAACCCCGACCTTTTCAGTTGCCGCAGGTGCATTTTCTCCAGCTTTTTTAAGTGGCGGAGCAATTCGGGTGCGATCATCAAGATTGCTGCTTTTATCAGTCACCGTCTTGATGTGAGTTTTATCATTATCGCCCGGTGTTTTCATATTTTTTTCACTTTGATCATCTACCCTTGTACAACGTTAGTAGAAGTTATTTTGCCCGCACTACCTTGAACTACAACGACAGAAACATTATCCGGAGCTCCATTCGCTATAGATTTATCCACCAGCTGTTTAACCATAGCTTCTAAATCACGAAGTGTTAGTGCCTCTATAAGATCTTCTTTGCTAAC
>JANPKH010000518.1:0-1936 GCA_031425935.1 Gammaproteobacteria bacterium
GACATCACGATCACGACAATCGTCAGAGGGGCCCGGGCCGCAATGAAACATTGCCCAGCCCGCCTTCAGAGCGCCAATGAGTTGTGGTCATGGGGATGATAACCGCTGCCAATGAGATCACTACAGCGTCTGCAGTTCGCCCGTCGCAATGCTGAACCGCCAGGCTGACAGAGACAGGTGACCTGAGGCTTCGCGGTCTCGCACCCAAGGGAAGCTCCTGAGATTGGTGAGTGAAAGGCGGAGAACTGCATCCTCGATCGCTGATTGGAATGCCTCACCAGCGCCCTGTTCCGGCATTGGCCACATGACAGGTTCGGCAATGTCCATCCAGGGCCCCAGGAAATCTTGGGCGTTACGAAGGGGGCCGTTGATCATGGCGTGGACACCGTCGCAGCTGGAATGCCCCAAAAGCACAATGCGACGGACCTTCAGAACCTTGACCGCATACTCCAGCGCCGCGCTCGTCCCGTGACAACCGCCGTCCGGCGCATACTCCGGGACCAGGCCCGCCACGTTGCGGATGACAAAAAGGTCGCCCGGTTCGGCATCGAAGATGGTCTGGGGATCGATCCGGGCATCGGAGCAGGCAATTATGGCTGTGGCGGGCTGCTGACGCCGCCGGGCAAGTTGTGCAAAGAGTGCCGCCTTCTCAGGCCAAGCCGAAGCCCGGAATCGGCGATAACCAGCCATGAGGGGGTCGTCGGGCGCATTTGTCATGACCAGCCTTCGTGATTAGTCGCATTAATGAGTCCAGCTTTCAGGAAGACGGCCCTCGCAGAATTTTGCTTGTCCGGCCGTTCAACATAATCGCCCCTCGCTGGAGGACGGCGAGGCCTTTAGACGCGAATGTCGAAGGTCTGCCGACTAGGCCGGCGGGTGAGCGTGTCTTCGGAGATTGCACGCGGACGATCGACGGGGCGGTCTGTCGGCGTGCTCTGATGGGCAGCGACCCGACCGGTCATTTGCGCAAGGTGATTTGCCCACGTGTGGGAAACCGGGCTGTAAGACGCACCGACCCTCATGGGCGTCCTCCATCGCCGGGGGTCAGGTCGTAGGGCGTGGGATCGACGTCCAGGAGTTCGCATAGTCGCAGAATCACAGCGCGCTCTTCGGCGTCGAAGCCACCATCAGCCTCCGCGACCGAACATGCGGTTTCGATCAACAGGCGTGAAGGACCCGGCTGACCCCGCAGGCGCGCGACGGCGACCTCCGCAGTCGCCTCTCCATCGTCGAGGTCGCGGTCGAACCGCAGGTTCAAGGCTTCGAAGAGGACCAGCACATCGTCGACCCCGAAGAACGCGATGGTGGGAGACGTTTGCATCCGATCGATCATGCGTTTGCGTTCGTCCGGAGTGACCCAGCCGTCGGCCTGGGCCACCATCGCGCAGCCAGCGACGACCGCATCCATCTGGACCAGGTCGCCTTGGGTCCAGACGTCGTCCTGGTCGATCTGGGCGCGTCTTCGTAGCGTTGTGTTTGATCTGGCCATGGAGCACCTCATCTCGGATCGCCGGTCAGCCGGCGACGGTTGTTGATCTTGAGAACGGGCGGGGTCGGCGGCCGGGGAGAGCCACCGACCCTAATGGTGACTAGTGCGACGGGGATTGCATCTGACGGCTGTCGAAGACGGCGAGCCGGTCCTTGATGGCCAGCTTCTTCTTCTTGATGCCCGCAACGGTGCGATCGTCTGGACGCGGTCGCGCCCGCTCGTCGGTCAATGCCATTTCAAGAAGGGCGTGAAACCCCCGTAGCCGACGTTCCAACACGATAGACATGGAGCCTCTCCTTCTGAAGGAGTGCGCCCGAAGCCGAAGCTACCGGCTCGATGGGGGTGATGTCAGCCGGACCCCGTCATCGAGCGCACCCGATGCGGTCCGACATCACGATCGCCATCGATCGTCAGAGGGGCCCGGGCCGCTGAAGAACGCTGCGCCAG
>JANPKH010000519.1:0-1574 GCA_031425935.1 Gammaproteobacteria bacterium
CTTTGAGAATCCAGGGGTACCTTCATAACCATCACGTTCATTAAAATAAACATGCAGGCGAAACTTGCTCTTTTTGTTTTTAAAATGCGCCGTGTAATGATATTCTTTACGTCCATCCATATCTGGAAAAATACTGATATGGTGCGATTCGAGTTTATAAATATTGATGCGGAACGTTCTTTTAGGCAGCTCAAAAAAATAATAATCTGAGCCTTGACTATGTGAAAGAAGAGATACCAGGATGCCTGGTGGCGTGGTTTCATCGGTTACAGTCTTATGGGCAATTGCATTAAAAAGAAAATTTTGTGGCATTTTGGATTCCTGACGAAACAAAAGACCCATTATTGTACACAAAAGTCATTATTATCTCAATGCCGCGGTGGAATCCAATAGAACTAGTTGGAAAAATACTGAAAAATTACTTTTTTTCATGGAGTTGAGGTTTTATCCGTACCAGATTATGATACGCCCTACATTAAATAAACGAGGTGCGGCACTCGCTCACACCCCCTAGCTAAAAGGATAGGCTAATGCGCGTTAAAGCAGCTGTTGCTTTTGCCCCCGGCAAACCATTACACATTGAAACGATTGATTTAGAAGGGCCTCGTGCGCATGAGGTTTTAGTGGAAATCAAAGCAACCGGTGTCTGTCATACAGACGCGTACACTTTATCTGGTCTAGATCCAGAGGGGCTTTTCCCTGTAATTTTAGGGCATGAGGGGGCTGGTGTAGTTGTTGAGGTAGGCCAAGGGGTTATAAGCTTAAAACCAGGCGATCATGTGATTCCATTATATACGCCTGAATGCCGGCAATGCGAATACTGCCTCTCGCAAAAAACCAATTTATGCCAGGCCATTCGTCCAACACAAGGTCGGGGCCTAATGCCGGATGGCACTTCTCGTTTTAAACTCAATGGAGAAATGATTCACCACTATATGGGCACCTCAACCTTTGCGAATTATACGGTTTTACCAGAAATTGCTTTGGCAAAAATTCGTGAAGATGCTCCTTTTGAAAAGGTCTGTTACATCGGCTGTGGAGTGACTACAGGGATAGGAGCGGTTCTATTTACGGCGAAAGTAGAGGCAGGAAGCCGTGTCATTGTGTTTGGGTTAGGTGGAATTGGTCTTAATGTCATCCAGGGTGCCAAAATGGTTGGAGCAACCCAAATTATAGGGGTTGATATTAATCCCGAACGCCAAAAGCTAGCGACGCAAATGGGTATGACGGATTTTGTTAATCCTAAAACAATAAACGGCGATTTAGTGGCTCATTTAGTTGAACTTACTCATGGTGGGGCAGATTATACGTTTGAATGCGTTGGCAATGTAGAACTAATGCGCCAAGCGTTAACCCCGGACTAATGGATGAGGCATGGCAGTTCTTTCATCAGCCCAAGGTAAAAAGCATCATTTTTCTGGAAGCATGGAAACAAGGTATTAATAAGGTAGGAACTGAATTTTTTGACATTAAAGCAGATACAGTCGATGCGGCGACCGACAAATTACAGCTACAGCCTAATTTTAAGTTCATCAAAGAAGCTATTGGCGGTTACAGTCACGGAAAACAAGTCC
>JANPKH010000520.1:0-3103 GCA_031425935.1 Gammaproteobacteria bacterium
ACAAAATGTACGCGATCTTTATCCAGTTGTTCGCACACTTCATTTAAGAATACATTTTTCCATGTGCTGCCCGCAGGTGGTTTGCTGCCGTAGCTTAGGTCATCGTCACCCACAATAATCACTTGTGCGTTAGGTCTCTGCCGGAGTATTTCTGGTAGGGCGCGCATAAATATGTGGTAACCGCGTATAGGTTCCAGGCTGCGGTTTGCAAAGGTAATTATTTCGGTTTTTTTATTTAGTAGCAGCGAGTTTTTTAACAGTAGCTCGACATTGGCGTTGGGTTGTAATAATTGTGTGTCTATACCATCGTGCACGACTGTTATTTTTGGTTGCAGTGATAACGGGAGTGTTGACGCTTGAAATCGAGTGGGAGATATAAGCGCATCAGCCTGTGCAAATTGTAAATCCTGGGCAGCATTTTTTAAACGTAGGCGGCTGGCGTCGGTGATATGAGGCTTAGAAAATTCAGGATCAAAACCAAGATCATGTTTATCGGCTGCATAATAAAACTCTGCATACAGCCCCATGCGCGCGTCGGGCCACACATCTTTTAAAAATAAAGCTTCGCCCCAAGCTGGATGCGCGATTATAACATCAGGGTTAAAACCACTATCCCGCATTTTTAGCGCAGCATTAAACGCTGTTTCACCACGAATCACTTTCGATTCTATATCCACTAACCAGGGGTGAATATTCGCAGCGTTTGCGCGTGATGGTGTGTGATATATAACTTCTATACCTGCAGGTGAAGGGTTGTGATTAATAGCCAAAGCTTTAACCTCGTAACCTAATTTAAGTAACGCAGGCGCTAAATATTTAAATTGTGCAGGAAAGTTTTGGTGAACAAATAAAATTTTCATGAAGGCCTA
Source organism: Gammaproteobacteria bacterium (assembly GCA_031425935.1). Lineage (GTDB taxonomy): Bacteria > Pseudomonadota > Gammaproteobacteria > Pseudomonadales > Cellvibrionaceae > Cellvibrio. Next base: position 870 of record JANPKH010000520.1, read on the forward strand.
ATAGCGAGTTGGAATAGTGGAATATTAAGTCGCGTACTTGAGGGTAGCGTGTAAATGCTAATCCCTAATCCCTGCACCATCCTTCACCCACGCGTACTCTTAAACAATTTGATTTATCAGGAAGCCATTTCATTCCGGTATCGGCTCCGTTACTGGCCTGGATTATTTCAGTAGTTCCATTGCGATCAAAACTTATTTGGTTGTCTTTATTTGTCCCCTGATATTGTTTGGGGCCGTCAAGATCGTGAATGGTGATTATATAATTTCCATTGGCTCCGGAGATATCGATAAATGTACCCTCAGGACCATTCCATTTACCGATCCATGCATCCGTTGGTGTTGAGGTGATTGTCTTGTGTGTGCTTGATTCTGTGTTGGTGGTTGAGACGGTAGTTTTATCATTGCACGCTGCTAGCAATAATATTGGCAATAATATCGATACCGATAAGATTGTGTATAGCGTTGAATGATTCATGTTTTTCCCAAAGAGTTTGTGATGGCACAATCCACGGGTTCTTATGCACTTAATTCTGCGATTGATTTTCAGCTAATGCGATTTTTTCACGTTCAGCTTTTGAAATGTATTTCGGCTTATTGTTAATGTGTGATTTGGCATTGTGCTGTTTCATTCTTTTGTTTAAAGCGTCGTTTATTTTTTTCTTACGGTTCATAGTATTTATTCCACATTATCTAGCACTTAGTTGAGTTTTTTCACTATTTACGAATTGCATTGAGGTATTTTAAAGTGAAGTCGTTTGTTAGGGGAGGCAATGCTCTAAGCCAGTCATTCATTTCACTTTTTGAAATTCCCGAAGTGGGAAACGTAACTCCCATTGTCGTCAAAACAGTTTTTGACTCAGTAAGTGTCACAGATATTTCTATATAGTTGAGGAAATCTATCGGCTTCATATTCAGAACAACTTCTGATTCGAGGTCAGCGAAACAGTTGGCATCGATATTTATCATAGATTTAGGAATTTAAATTTGGGGCGCTATAAGAATAACTCCTGATCCAAATCGAGCGGATTCTATTGCAAAAAGCGTGGCTTTGCGTGGGTCTGTGCTAACACAAGTGACGGCCAAACGTTGACTTGTCCCGTTCCCGGGATAGCCCTTTGTTGTACCTCTAAAATAATGACTCATATATTATCCTTAGTTGTTTAATATAGTTAGTTGGAAGCATTTCTGCTCATAAAGTTTTATTACGGTGATTTCCAAGGGTTGTCTTAATTATTTTTTCGATTTTAATTCAATAAACCCGGCAGCCGGGCGGGTTTCAACTAAAGAAATGGTCATTTATTTCACCTGTTTTAATTGGACGGCTAGATCGTCTTATTTAAAAATGACCCCTTTAGTTCTAATTTTTCGCCGTAAAGACTAATAGATGATTCCTGCTTAAGTAATTTAATAAAGCTATTAAAATTTTCTATTTCATTAAAAGGTATAAGTTTTTTTGGTATTTCTAATTGGGTAACGACTTCTACTTTACCTGAATTGATTTTACGTATGGTTCTAGTCATTGAGCCATATTTATGAATAAGGTTTGTGGTCGCTGGCAATATCTTAATTGTCCAATATAGGGAGATATCTAATGTGATTGTCGAAGATACTTTAAGTCCTTTAGTGTTGTATTCATATACTTTATTTGGAATAAGTGCATCACCTAGCTCCGACAAAATCCATGCATCACTTTCAGTGTAGTCAAGGTCGGCTTCAACATCGACGAATGGTTCAAATTCAGCTTTGCTCGTCACTATTATTTTTTTATCTACATCGTTAATTCCGTCAATAGTAAATTCTGGCTTCGGTTTATTAGCAACATTTTCGTGATAATCATCCAAAAGCCAATCATTGATTTCTTTAGCGCTTTTTACAGCAAAAAATGATCGATATTTACTAGCATATTTATCAATATATTCTCTTTTTTGAAATTCCGTTTGTCTGCCATCTTTCAAAAAAGTAAAATCTGAGTGAGTCGTCAAGGTATAAAAGTAAGTACTGCTAGGGATGTTAATAAGTGAGCTTCCGGCAATCAATGGCAACGCCACTTTTCCTTGTATTCCTGGCGAAATATATTTCCAATCACTGTAGGAATTTGTTGCATCAATACAATAATTTTTCTCAAAAGCATCAAAACATATAATCATATGATCAAATAGATTCATAGATGGCTGTAAATTATTTGTTATTTTCTCCCTATCTGTTACTACTAATACTGGGTAAGGTTTATGGCC
>JANPKH010000521.1:0-10373 GCA_031425935.1 Gammaproteobacteria bacterium
CAGCAGTGTCAATTAATGTAAAGGGTTGACCAAAACGTTCATAATTAATATAAATACTGTCGCGAGTTGTTCCAGGTTCATCAAAAACAACCACACGTTCTTCACCGAGCAAACGATTTACCAGTGTAGATTTACCGACATTTGGACGACCAACAATGGCAATTTTAATTCCAGTTGCGTCACTGGGTTGTGCATCTTCAATCGTTTCAGGAATTTCGGCCAGCACCTCTTCCATCATCGACATTACGCCACGGCCATGGGTTGCCGTAGTCGCAAAAATTTCTCCTAAACCCAATTCGTAAAACGGCGCCAAAGCTAAATCTGGATCTACACCATCAATTTTATTGGCAACCAGAAAAGTTTTTTTATTATTAACACGCAAATGTTTTGCAATCATATGATCGGCCGCAAGTACGCCAGCGCGACTATCTAAAATAAATAAAACAACATCAGCTTCTTGAATGGCCAACAATGACTGCCCCGCCATCATGCTGTCGATACCTTCTTCCTCACCACTGATTCCGCCGGTATCTATTACAATAAAACGTCTATTTTCTATGGTGCCTTCACCATATTTTCTGTCGCGAGTCAGACCAGGATAATCGGCGACTATCGCATCACGAGTGCGCGTAAGACGATTAAATAATGTAGATTTACCGACGTTAGGGCGGCCAACCAAAGCAATAACAGGAATCATAATGAATGCATCAATTAATTTAACAAGGACATATATCGTTTAAGCTTAGCAGCTTAAGCTTCAAGTGCTTAAAACAACTGCCTACAAAAAACACAGCCACTTAAGAGGTTTTACTCTTAAGTGGCTCGATACAACATTTACATAATTTTACTTTTTGGCAGTGACATTGAAGGCAGTAATATCGCCTTCGTTATCGTACACATAAAGGGTTTGGCCATCAGTCAACAACGGTGCACGTACACCACTACTATCAATACGAGTGCGCGCAGCCAATTCACCATCTATTTGCTTTAACACATGCATGTATCCCTTGTAGTCAACGACGGCAATATAATTACCGAATAGCTGCGGTCCACCTAATGCGCGGCGCAACAATTTTTCATTTTGCCAAACAACTTCACCCGAAGTTAGATTGTAAGCTGTAATTTTCCCATCACTGTGGGAAACAAATAACTTATCCTCAGCTGCCGCCATAGCCTCGGTAGTCGAGCCATCTTGTCCCCAAACATTACCGCCCGTGCCGCGCGATAGTGCAGTAATACGCCCCTGATAAGTACCTACGTAAATTATTCCATCTTTCATCAATGGACTGGCATGAATGTCTACCATACGATCCAATTCCGAGCGACCTTTAGGCATTGCTATTCGTTGCTCCCACAAAATCAGACCATTCCCGGGATTAAATGCCATCAACCGGCCATTCGCAAAACCTGCGTAAATAACTGAATCTGTCACTACCGGTGCAGCAGTTCCACGCAGTGTTAATACTGGCGGCGGGTTTTCATAAAACCACAAATCTGCACCTGTCTTAGCGTCAACTACAAATAGTTTTCCATTCATCGTTTGCACGGCAACTACTAAACCGTTGGTCTGGGGAACGGATGAAATTTCACCTTTAATTTGTTTACGCCAAACTTCAGTGCCATCTACGGCCGAAAGCGCGATAAGTTCGCCTGCGTAATTACCAACAAATAACAAGCCACCACCACTACTAATACCACCGGTAATACCATTATTTATATCAGGATTTTTAAAAGTGTGAACCACTACCCCAGCTAACCCAGTCCACTCTTTGGTAATTTTTTTTGACCAGAGTTTCTTACCTTTTAGACGATCAATAGCCGTTACAATACCTTCATGATCAACTGTAAAAAATTTATCTGCATCGATTGCGGGCGTAAGTTGCGTATAACCAATACCTTGGCCATCACCAACATCTTTACTCCACAATTTTTTGAGCTTGGCAGTTTCTTTAAAGCTCTCTAACTCCATTGGCTCCTGGCCAGTTTTTTTAGAAAACCAGGAGCAACTCGATAACAAAAGAGCACAGAGTAGAAGACTCCACTTCATATGCCTCATTGAACTTTCTCCACCGCTTGCGGAGCATTCCCTTCGAGAGAAGCGACAGGCAATTTCAAATTATCTGCTTTCATTTGTAAAATCATTACGCGTTCTTGATGTTGCGGATCTGTATCCGCTATAGCTTTTTCATACGCAGTTAATGCCGCCGCATTATTGCCTTGAGCTTTCAAAATATCACCACGAACTTCAGCATATTCCGAAGCAAAAGCTTTGCTTGGTTCTTCTGACAATTGTGCTGATGCGTCTGTGTAAGATTCTTTTGCAATGAATACACGGGCTAAACGCACATGCGCTAGCTGTGTAATAGCCACGTCGCTATTAGTAGACAATACCCACTGTAATTCTTTAACAGCCTTATCCAAATTGCCAGTATCTACAGCCAGCTTTGCTAGAAAAAAAGCAGCGTTAGTGGCGTACATAGTCTTCGCATTTTTTTCTTTTAACTCGTTCGCAATATGCTCAGCAGTAGTACGATCCGCATCAGATAAAGTTTTGCCTGGCTCAACATTGACTAACTTTAATAACGACTCGTAACGCAAAGATGCATCTTCAGCTTTGGCGCGCTGCTTATCCTGCCAGCCCGTCCAAGCAAAGTAACCAGCAATTGCAACTACAATAGCAATAACAATTATTTTGCCATTTTCTTTCCACCAGCGTTTTAATACGATGACTTGTTCTTCTTCAGTTAAATGTACGCTCACAATGAACTCCTAATTATTTATATTAAGTTTTAAAAACTACACAAGATTTTGTAAAAAATTTACAATTTCAGTTAATGGAATGGTTTGTTGCGGCTTATCTTCGCGTAAAAATTTCACTTCAAAAACATTTTTTGCCACTTCATTTTCACCTAGAATCAATGCCACATCAGCGGTGCTTTTATCTGCCTTTTTAAGTTGGTTTTTAAAACTACCACCACCACAATGATTAATAAAACGTAAATGCGGTAATTCAGTACGCAGACTTTCAGTTAACTGCAATGCTTCTTTTTGCACATTACCGACGGCAACCATATATACATCTGCACTTTGCTCCAGCCCTTCAGGTATCGCCCCCACCGCTTGTAGCAATAACACTAGACGCTCCAAGCCAATACCAAAGCCAATTGCTGGAGTGGATTTTCCACCCAATTGTTCAACCAGATTATCGTAGCGACCACCAGCACAAATAGTACCTTGCGAACCCAACTTTTCAGTAACCCATTCAAACGCCGTTTTACCGTAATAGTCCAAACCCCGCACCAAGCGCGGATTAATTTGATATTTTACTTCGCCAGCATCTAGTAAACTTTTTAACCGCGCAAAATGTTCGCGCGACGATTCATCTAAATAATCGAGTAAAACTGGAGCCTCATCCAAGAGCGCCTGAGTGCCAGGCTCTTTACTGTCCAATATGCGTAACGGATTAGTGGTTAAACGACGCTGGCTATCGGCATCCAGCTTATCTTTTTGTATTTCTAAATAGGCAACTAATGCCTCTTTGTACGCAGCGCGAGATGCCGTGTCACCCAATGAATTGATTTGCAGTGTGACAAACTCTGCAACACCAAGTTCACGAAAAATACGCGCACTGAGCAATAAAACTTCAGCATCAATATCGGGGCCATCCATTCCGAAGGCTTCTACACAAGCCTGATGAAATTGGCGATTCCGACCTTTTTGTGGACGCTCATGACGAAACATTGGGCCGGTATACCACAACCGCTGCGTTTGATTGTACAGCAAACCATGCTCTTCACAGGCGCGTACACAACAGGCGGTTCCTTCAGGACGCAAAGTAAGACTATCGCCATTGCGATCGGCGAAGGTGTACATTTCTTTTTCAACAATATCGGTCACTTCACCAATCGAGCGTTTAAAAAGCTCAGTCGATTCTACAATGGGAAAACGAATTTCCTGATAACCATAACGCTGCAAAATATCAGCGACGGTCGCTTCCACATATTGCCAAACGGGAGAATCACTCGGTAACACATCATTCATACCGCGAATTGCTTGAATCTTTTTCAAAATGTATTCCTAAAGATAAATATGCTGTGGCGTTTCACTAATTAATAAAAAAATAATCGTTAAACACGAACAATGATATTTTTTTCATCTTCTGCCATTTGTAGTGCTTTTTGTGCAGCTTTCGTACGAATCAATCGCTCCAGATTATCGACAAGATTTTCATTGCCCAGTTTATGATTAGGAACGCCATCAATATAAATTAAATTATTCGGCGTACCGCCAGCCAAACCTAAATCTGCTTCTTTAGCTTCGCCAGGGCCGTTAACCACACAACCAATAACTGCAACATCAATCGGCGTAGTAATATCTTCAACGCGCGCTTCTAATTCATTCATGGTTTTAATCACATCAAAATTTTGACGTGAGCAACTTGGGCAAGCAATAAAATTCACACCTTTACTACGCAATTTTAAACTGCGTAACAAATCCCAACCTACCTTAATTTCTTCGACAGGATCTGCCGCAAGCGAAATACGAATAGTATCACCAATACCATCCATCAATAACGCACCCAAACCAACTGCAGACTTAACCGTACCAGCGCGCAACACGCCTGCTTCTGTAATACCTAAATGCAATGGCTGTTCAATTTGCGTTGCTAGTTTACGATATGCAGCAACAGCCATAAAAACATCAGAAGCTTTCACGCTAACTTTAAAATTTTGAAAATTTAATCTATCCAAAATTTCTACGTGGCGAAGTGCAGACTCTACTAATGCATCCGGCGTTGGTTCACCATATTTTTTTTGCAAATCTTTTTCCAGCGAACCAGCATTGACGCCAATACGAATGGGAATATTTAAATCGCGCGCTTTATCCACAACGGCTTGAATGCGTTTTTCGCGGCCAATATTGCCAGGATTAATACGCAAACAATCCACACCTAAATCTGCAACGCGCAACGCAATACGATAGTCAAAGTGGATATCCGCCACTAAGGGCACTGTCACTTGTTTACGTATTTCACCAAAAGCGTCAGCAGCTTCCATCGACGGCACTGAAACACGGACGATATCTGCACCCGCCAATTGAATACGGCGAATTTGCTCAACCGTTGCTGCCACATCAGTGGTTTCAGTATTCGTCATACTTTGTACGCTGATGGGGGCATCGCCACCTACGGGTACATTACCTACCATTATCTGGCGCGATTTGCGGCGCTTAATGGGGGATTCACAATGCATAATCTTACCTTTAACTATACGTGTTAACTTTTAAAAACTTCCGTCAAAATCTATTGGTTATCATCTACTTTTAAGGTCAATACCTTGCTACCCGAAAGCGATGTAACCGCTATTTTTTTTCCATTCAACTGAATTGCGACCGCAGGAGCATTGCCTAGCTTTACATCAAAAGGGGCCTTGCCTACCAAATTTAATTTACTCCCAGCAGCTTGCAATTCTGTTGCTAGAACATCACCACGAGAGTCACTAACTTCTAACCAACACTCGCCGCGAAATATAAAACTAATTTCATCTAATTCATTTTTCTTAATTGCAGTATCTGTTTTTACATTCGCTACAGAAACTGAACTTTTTGCAGCACCCTCAGCATCTACAGATTTTTTTGAAGAGCCGATACTTTTTGAGGAGTTAGTGTTTTTTGAAGAATAAGTATTCAGTGAAACGAGCCCTAGAGTGGCACTGACCGAGGCTGCAGCAACTGATGCTGGCTGAGCTTCAACTGACGCAGCGCTTGACGCAATGGATTCTGAAATAGAAGAACTTCGTTGTTCCGCACTTGCGGCCACAAAATTATCAACGCTAACGGCTAAAGACGGAGTATCTGCAGTGGGCAACACATAGGATTTTTGCGTAGGGCTTTTAAAAAACCATATTGAAATCAACCACAAACCAATAAGCGTTACCGCAATCAGCGCTACAAACTTCCACGCTCGTTTATTCGAACTAACGTTGACTGGAGTCGCAATATTTGCGCTGGATTGCGTCTTTTCTTTCATACATTGTTCATAGGCTGCTAATATTTTTAATGCATCCAGCTTCAAAATATTTGAATAAGCTCTAATATAACCACGCACAAATGTATCCGGACCAACACGGTCAAAATCATCTAACTCTAGAGCATTAACTTTAGATACGGTTAAATAGAGTTCTTTTGCTACTTGCTCTTGAGTAAGCCCGAATTGTAAGCGGCCTTGTAATAACAACTTACCTGGCGATAATTCCTTATTTTCCGACGTTTCATCGAGATTAATCATTGGAACCTCAATTTAAATTATTCTGTTTATATTCCAGATATTCTTTAGAATAAGGGAACATGTTTTTCAGGAGAATGGCTAGACTCGCCTCTTTGTCTTTGTTTCCAAAAACTTTTTCCAAACGTATGTTAAGCATTAGGCTGCGTGCAGACTGTTGGCCCACCTTTGCATATCCATCAAGATATTTTTTGGCGTCCGCATATTCTTGGTTTTGGAAATTAATTTCAGCCAACTCAATATAAGGTTCGGGCGCATTTCTATCCAAAATAATAGAGTGTTCAAACGCCGCTTTAGCGCGGATAGTATTACCCAGCTTTAACGCCACGCGCCCCACATTTGCCAATGCCTGCGCGCGCCCTGGAAATTCTAAATCAGCAGCTGCTTTTTCAAACTCATTATAGGAATCCTCATAACGTTTCAGATTGAAAAGAAACACGCCATAATTATTGCGAGCTTGAGTGAAATTTTTATCGCGCTTCAAGGCCAATTTAAATTGCTCTTCAGCAAGCACTGGCTCACCTTCCAACTCATATAACTGTGCCATAGCTCCTGTAGCGGGAGCAGAAGTGCTGTTGATATCAAATGCTTTTTTCAAATGATGCCGAGCTGATTCACGATTGCCTTTTTGAATATAACCATGAGCCATTTGTATATGAAGGTCTAATGACTTCCCCATATCAATAGTTTTTTCTCTACCACTGGTTCGCTGAGTAATACACCCCATTACCGTCAAGCAAATTAATGCGCAGGCAACCATGCTCTTAATCTTCAGAATCAACTTATTCGTGTGCATTGCGTTACTCCGAAGTGAAACTTACCACTTTACTCACCCACTATTCTGAGTGGCTGAGTTTCATTAAATTGTGCACGATAGCGTTCGCTGCGTTTCGTAATATCATTTACGGTACCGGCCAACTGGCCACAAGCAGCGTCAATATCATCGCCGCGTGTCGTACGTACAGTGGTAATGTACCCTGCTTCCATTAAAATATCTTGAAAGCGACGCAAAGCATTATTGCTTACACGTTTATAGTTCGATAAATTAAATGGGTTAAATGGAATTAAGTTAATTTTTACCGGCACATCGCGCAACAACTCAGCCAACTCATAGGCGTGATGGGGACGATCATTCACTTGATCGATAAGCGTATATTCAATAGTGATTTTACGATGTGTATCAGGCATTGCTTGAATGTAACGTTTGGCCGAATCCAACAACATCGCAATCGGATATTTTTTATTAATGGGTACCAATTCATTACGCAATGCATCATTAGGTGCATGCAAAGAAATAGCTAAACAGGCATCAGTATATTGGCTTAAGCGATCCAATGCAGGTACCACACCCGAGGTGCTCAAGGTAACGCGACGCTTGGAAATTCCGTAACAATTGTCGTGCATCATTAGATTCATGGAATCAACAACGTTATCGAAATTTAATAGCGGTTCGCCCATACCCATCATTACCACATTGGTAACAGAACGATGGCCGTTAACGGTTAGTTGACCAAAAGATTTTGCTGCAATCCATACCTGGCCAATAATTTCTGCAGCGGTTAAATCGCGACTAAAACCTTGTTTTCCCGTTGCGCAAAAACTACAATCCAACGAACAACCTACTTGTGAAGATACACACAACGTACCGCGATCACCTTCAGGAATATAAACTGTTTCTACGACATCATTACCTGTCACACGAATCAAGAACTTGCGGGTGCCATCAACCGAGTCGAGTTGCTTTATAACCTCGGGTGGACGAATCTCTGCGCATATTTTTAATTTTGCACGCAAATCTTTGCTAACGTTGGTCATGTCATCAAAATTATCGGCGCCTAATTGATGGATCCATTTCATGACTTGTACAGCGCGAAATTTTTTCTCGCCAATACTTTCAAAAAATGCCACCAATTTTGCTTCCGGCATACCAAGCAGATTAATTTTGGCTGAGTTTTTTTCAGTATTGCCTGTGGGTGCGATACTTATTTCTGCAACCACGTCAGAACCCGCCGAAACCGACGGATTTTCCGTGCTTGAATTTATTTGCTCAGCCATTTGGTATTACCTAAAAATAAAACGAAAAAAAATTTATAACCCAAGGGGCGCAGCAAGCGACGTCCGCTTTATATCGAATGTCGAGGACGCAACAAGCGGCGCCCCTACATGCACCACAATTTTTTTAACGAACAATCACTTCATTGGTTGCAAAAAAGTACGCAATTTCACGCGCAGCAGAAATAGGTGAATCAGAACCGTGCACTGCATTTTCACCAATTGACGCAGCGAAATCAGCACGAATAGTGCCGGGAGCTGCTTTTGCCGGGTCGGTCGCACCCATCAATTCACGATTCAAAAGAATAGCATTTTCGCCCGACAAGGCTTGTACCACTACTGGGCCAGATGTCATAAATTCTACAAGGCCAGCAAAAAATGGACGCCCTCTGTGCTCAGCATAAAAACCTTCTGCTTGAGACTGGCTTAACTGCATCATGCGCTGCGCAACAATTTTTAAGCCCGCTTTTTCAAAACGCGCGATAATCGCACCTATGTGATTCTTGCTCACAGCATCAGGCTTGATAATGGATAATGTTTGTTCAACTAACATCTAAATCTCCTCAAGTTCTTCAATTTGGCCTTAGTGGAGTTTCTACTTCAAGGCCCTATAAACACAAAACCCGCGAATTATACGCGGGTTGGACCAGATTTTATACGTATCAAAAGGGGGAAAACAGCATAAAATTAAAGACTTGCAGCAGTATCTTGAATACGCTTCACCATCGCTTTGAGGCCATTGCCCCGCGTAGAACTTAGATGCTGCAAAAGGCTTAAGCTATCGAAATAAGCATCAATATCAACTGCCAAGACTTGGACTGGCGTTTTACCGTTATAAGCAGCTAAAACCACTCCCAGCAAGCCTTTCACAATAAAAGCATCACTATCCGCTTGAAAAAATAAATGTTTGTCACGCAGCTCGTGCACTAGCCACACCTGACTTTGGCAACCACGAACCAAATATTCATCGCTGCGAAAACGCTCAGGCAGAGGAGGAAGCTCTTTGCCCAGATCAATAATATATTTATATCTATCTTCCCATGAGTCAAAAAATCCTAGGGTATCGACTATATCGTCTGCGGTAACATCTATACCAAATTGGGTCATTCATGTGTCCAAAAATACTATTAATAAAACATACCAGTTTGCAGTTGAGCTTCTTCGCTCATCTTATCGCGCGACCAAGGTGGATCAAACACCAGCTCAACTTTCACAGCATTAACATTAGGTACTTTGCGCACCCGATATTCTACATCGCCGACTAACACCGGCCCCATACCACAAGCAGGTGCAGTCAGGGTCATCTGAATATTCACATTTTTTGTGGCTTGATTCACTTTAACGCCGTAAATTAATCCGAGGTTTACTAAATCCACCGGAATTTCCGGATCGAACACACTGCTCAACGCCTGCCAAACTTGCTCCTCATGAATCACATCATCCGTAGGAGCTGGAAAGCTAATAGTTTCTGATTCAAGCCCAAGATTCGCTGCGTCTGTACCATCTACGCGCACCATTTGGCCAAGATAAGTGACGGTATAGTTGCCGCCCAATGCCTGGGTGATAGTCACAAAAGTGTCTTGAGGAATAATCAGCGGCGTGCCATCCGGCACTCGCCGTGCGGGGCAATCAGCAAGCGCTACTACCATACGTCTTTCGGACATACTAAATCTCAAATAAATAATTCACATAAACAGCATAAAGGGTTGAAGCCCTTTATGGGCATCAACTCACGCTAAAGCTTTCACCACAGCCGCAATAATCTTTTACGCGTGGATTATTAAATTTCAATTGGCGATTTACACCCTCAGTGACGTAATCAATTTCAGTTCCGCTAACTACAGCCAGGCTTGCAGGGTCAATTAATAATTCAACGCCCTCTTCAAGTGCCAAATGTAAGTCCTCCGCTTTACCTTCGGGAACTAAATCAACCACATACATCCAACCCGTGCACCCACTTTGTTTTACACTTAACCGCACGGCTTTCGCATCAGTATTCGCACTCAACTGACGTTTAAAATGAGCAACAGCTGAAGGG
>JANPKH010000522.1:0-2198 GCA_031425935.1 Gammaproteobacteria bacterium
CCCCGGCACGGCGCCGGCCAGCGGCAGCCGGTCCGGCGTGGTCGCCCGAACAGCCGTCCGGGCCTGGGTCGGCCCCGTCGCGGCGATCCGCGCCGCGAGTTGCGGCAGCCGGGCCGCGACCGTGGCCAGATTGCGGACCCCGGCTTCGTCCGATGGCCCGCCGTCAGTTTCGCCTCGGTCGTGGGTGGCCCCAAACAGCAGGCCGGAACCCGTCGGCGCCGCATAGCCGCCCCAGGCGACGGAACCGGCCTTGACGCCCTCAACCCAGTTGGCCTGACCCCGGACCGGGGCCAGCGGCAGGGTCGGGACCAGTCCGGCGATCCCCCAGCCGGCCGCGACCACCACGATATCGGCCTCAAGGATCACGGCGCCGGCCTCGTCCAGCAGCCGCCAGCCCTCGCCCAAGGCCTCGATGTTCCCGACCGTCGCGGTGATCCGTTCAGCCTCGCCCAGCCAGTCGTCGAGCACGGCCGCTGGCTGGATCGCCACGGCGTCGCGCATCCACAGGCCGCCGCACGCGACGGGCTCGCCCAGCAGGGCGGAGCAGGCGGCTGCGTCGCGAATCTCCATGGCCCCCTCGGCCCAGACCGGCTGGGCCGCGACCTTGGCGAACCGCGCCGCGTCGCGCGGCGTCTGTTCAAGCTGAAGCACGCCCGTCTCGATCACGGCGCCGGGTGTGGCGGCGTACAGCGCGGTCCGCCTCAGGGCCTGGGCGTACAAGGCGGCGATGTCCCGGTCGCCGGCGTCAAAACGCGGTGTCACCAGGGCCGCCGGAAAGCCGGAAGCCCCGGCGCCGGCTCGTTCCGCCTCGATCGCGGTCGCCCGCACGCCGAGCGCCGCAAAGGCCCGCGCCAGCGCCGCCCCCGCGATACCAGCCCCGATCACCGCCACCGACGCCGTCCGGTAGGGCGCAACGGGGGCCTCGGGCAGACGCGCTTCCAGCCGTTCGCGCTTGCGGCCGTGGCCGGGCCGTTTGTCGACGGCGAAGCCCCGCTCGGCCAGGCCCCGGCGCACTGAACCGGCGACGGTGAAGGTCGCGACCCGCGCACCCGGCGCGGACCGGGCGGCGATCCCGTCCAGCACCGCGTCCGACCACATGTCCGGGTTGGTCGAGGGCGCGAAACCGTCGAGGAACCAGGCGTCGGCGCGTCCCGTCCACTGCGACAGGGCCCAACCAACGTCCCCGACCGCGAGATCGAGCGTCGCGTTGAGTTCGGTCAGGTCAAGACGATGAAACCCCGGCGTCGCATCCGGCCAGCCGTCCAGCAGCGCCCGGGTCGCCTCCGCCAGTTCCGGCCAGGCCACAAGGGCGCGCGCCGCCTCGTCGCGGGTCAGGGGGAAGCCTTCGACCGAGAACAGGCTCAGATGCCCGCCCGGCGGCCTCTCGCGCCGCCACAGGTCCAGCAGGGCGGCGATGTTCAGCCCTGTGCCGAAGCCCAGTTCCGCCACGCAGAACTGCCTGCGGCCCTCCCAAGCCTCCGGCAGGCCGCAACCGGAGAGGAACACGGCGCGGGCCTCGGCCAGTCCGTCCTGCTGCGAGAAATAGACATCGCCGAACCGCTCTGAGCGGGGCGAGCCGTCTTCGGCCCAGATCAGTCGTGGCGCGCGGTCATCAGCCATCCGCCACGGCCTATACCGGTCGCGCGCAAGCGCAATTGAAAAGGGCCGCCCGTGCGGGGCGGCCCTTCATTTTCAGAGTGTTGGACCTATTGCGCCGGAGCAGTCGGCGGGTTCAGCCGGCGCTGGGTCTCGGTGACATTGTTGCCGGCCGTATCGCCCGGCTGGGCGCCCGGCGTCATGGCTCCGTCCGAGACCGTGCCGCCCGAGGCCGGGTCCATGGTTTCGCCCGAGGCCGAACCGGCCCCGCCCGACGCGTTGGTCCCGCCAGCGGCGTTGGCGCCGCCGGACGTCCCGTCGGCCATTGCGGCCGTATCCGTGGCTGCGCCCGAGGCTTCGGCGGCTTCGGTCGAGGCGTCGGTGGCCGCCTCGTCGGTCCGGTTGCAGGCGGAGAGGGTGACGGCCGCAGCCGCGGCGGCGATCAGAAGGGCGGTGCGCATCGGAGAAATCCTTTTGGCTGGGGCGGCGGCTCCCGGCCATCCGGACGCCCACCGCCAAGCTGTAACCGCAGATGAAATACCGTCGCTCGGCGGATGTTCCTTTTCGGGGCACAAAGAAAAAGGGCCGCCCCCGGGGAGCGG
>JANPKH010000523.1:0-1898 GCA_031425935.1 Gammaproteobacteria bacterium
TAACAAGTTGCGGAAATGTTTGCGCGGCGAAGATTTCACTAAAATCGGTTCCGAGATACAAATTGCGTGTCATCACGCCCAATTCGCGGTCGCGGTTGTTCGTATTCGCCACACTCGACTTCGCGCTGACCTCGCTGATTCCGGCGGTGAACATAGAAACGCACAGCATTAAAATAGAGCAGAGAGATAGTCTTAACATCCTTTTTTTCATAGTAATCCTCCTTTTTTTGTTAAATGAGCCAAAAATTTAGAACCCGATGTTTACGGTCCACAACAGAGGGGACCTAAATCATCCAAAGCACCCCGAACAACGACACCAACCACAACCGCTGTAATTGCGACACCGATTCCGATACCGATAGCGACTTTAGCGGCGGTTGATAAACCCGTTCCTTTGACTTCCGCAACATCGCCGTAAGCGAGCGAACTGATCTGTTTGTTTTTGGAATCGGTCAGGTCGAATGTGTTTTCTCCGGTCTGGCTGATAAAGCCTTTTCGTTTCGTGCCGTCTTTCATCTTGACGACGACTTTTGATTTTTCGCCCGTGCCGCGTTTGAGAACATTTGCTTTAACCTTTTCGTCAAACGAAAGATTGCGGTCGGTTTTCGTTTGAGCGGCGACAAAATTAATATTTGCTCCGAATACCGATAAGCAAATAACCATCATCAAAAGACTTTTCTTAATCATAAATTTCTCCTTTTTTACATTTAAATGAGTTGTAAATTTAGAATGATCGGCAGCCGAGCGGACAAATAGTACCTAAAGGACGTTTGCCGGGAAGCGTCACTATCAGCACTACAATTCCGGCGACAATTGCAACTCCAAGTAAAGTTTTTACACCTTTTGACGAACCTTGCTTTTTAATTTGAACGACATTGGTGTAAAGGACGGTTGTCGGCTGGTTGGTTTTAGCATCAATTACGTCAAACGAATCTTCCAAAGTCTGGCTGATGTAACCCTGGATTTTTGTTCCGTCCTTTAGTTTGACAATGACTGTTGATTTTTTTCCGATACCGAGCCGGTAAACGTCGGTTTTGATTTTTTCGAGCGCGTTATCCGTCCGCGTTCGGGCGGAGACGTTATGCAGGTTTACTCCGCAAAGCATTAAGCCGATAAGGACAAGTGATAAATATTTCCTGATCATAAGTTTCTCCTCTGTCCGTGAATTAATTAATTGAACGGTTTTCTTATCGCCGCATTCATTTGTACGCCGCGACGAATAGCAGAAAAAAGGCTCACAATTTTTCGCGGTTAAAAAAAATCTTGCTGCAAAAAATGGTTTTGGGCTATAATGCGCTCTGACGGAAACTTTCAATCAGCATATCAACCGCTTCCGCCAGAGGCTCGCCACGAATCTCTAATTTTCGTTGGACATTTGCATTTAACCCGAAGCGTTAAAAAAAAGTCTTGAAGCGGCGGTGAATTGTCGGTGAATTACTTGTGAATTGAGCGATGAGCGAGAAATTACAGGAAATTTACGACTTCCACAATTTCCAATTAGACATTGGCAAAGGCGTGTTGCTTCGTGAAAATCAGCCCGTCACGCTGCAATGGAAAACTTTTGAACTGCTCTGTGTGCTGGTTAAATCAAACGGAAATCTCGTCACCCGCGATGAATTGATGAACGAACTATGGGCGGATACGTTTGTTGAAGATAATAATCTTTCGCAGCACATTCGCGCTCTTCGCAAGGCTTTGGGGGAAAACGGAAACGGCAGCAAGAAGTTTATTGAAACCGTAACAGGACGTGGTTTTAGATTTTTGCCTGAAGTAAGGATCATTAAAAAGGCTGCTGAAGGCGAAGTGATAAACCCATTCGAATCATTCAGTCAAATTGACGTCGAAGATATTTCAGGTAAATCTGCTTCCGATCCTTTAACGATTTTTCAGTTAATAAT
>JANPKH010000524.1:0-3468 GCA_031425935.1 Gammaproteobacteria bacterium
GCCTCGCGGTAGCTACGGCCGCTTTCTGCGACCTCTGTTGCGCGGCGCATTTTGCTGGCAGCAACCAACTCCATCGCCTTTGTAATCTGGCGGGTAGAACGGACGCTTTTGATGCGTCGTTGGAGGATTTGGGTACTAGGCATTCGTAATTCCTATTTCTTGCGCGAGAAAAGCGCTGCCAATAACATGCCCCGTTGCAAATGGTGCTTGTTTCAGACGGTCCCTAAGAGTTGGAGTAGTAGAAATTTCTACTGAAATATCTACTGCCTCTGCTAGGGGTACTCCTGCAGCTACAACACCGTCAAAAAGTGGCGAATTTGTTAACTTACCTTGACGCGCGCTTTCAACTAGAGCAGTTGTTGCCTCAGAAATTGCTTCTGACGAATCAAAATCTATAACCCTTGGCAACTGCGTCATATTACTTGGTAACTTTCTTTTCTTCTATGTGCTCGTAGGCTTTGGCGACACTATGAGCAGTTTTCAGAATCGCTTCTTTGCCTTTTTCGTCAGCTTCGGCACCGGTATTGATGAGCTCGACGAGCTTCGGTTGGTCATGCTTGATATCGCGGAGTAAGGCTGCTTCGGCAGTCTTGATTTTCTCGACTGGAATCTTGTCAAAGGCACCGTTGGTTGCCGCAAGCAACATGACGTACATCTGCCAGACACCGTATGGTGAATATTGCGGCTGCTTTAAGAGTTCAGTCAAGCGCTGGCCGCGTTCAATACTCTGCTTGGTTTCAGCATCAAGATCGGTAGAGAACTGACTGAAGGCTGCGAGCTCTCGGAACTGTGCCAATTCGACACGGAGGCTCTTAGCGACTGATTTAACTGCCTTAGTCTGGGCGTTTCCACCGACACGTGAGACTGAAAGTCCAACAGATACAGCTGGGCGGATACCCTGGTAGAACAGGTTGGTTTCCATGAATATCTGACCGTCAGTGATAGAAATCACGTTAGTAGGGATATAGGCGGAGATATCGCCAGCCTGGGTTTCAATGATAGGCAGGGCGGTCAAAGAACCGGCGCCAAGTTCATCTGAAAGCTTAGCGGAGCGCTCCAAAAGTCGTGAGTGAAGGTAGAAGACATCGCCTGGATACGCTTCGCGGCCCGGTGGACGGCGGAGTAGGAGGGACATCTGGCGGTAAGCGGCAGCGTGTTTAGAAAGATCGTCGTAAATGATCAGCGCATGTTGTTTATTGTCGCGGAAGTATTCTCCCATCGATGTGGCAGCGTAAGGTGCCAGATACTGCAGTGAAGCAGGGCTGGCTGCGCTGGTAGCTCGACGATCGTCTGATCCATAACACCTTCGCGCTTAAGACGCTCAACAAGTCGGGCTACTTTGCTCATCTTCTGACCTATAGCTACATAAATGTTTATGACGCCGGTCTTCTGTTGATGTTGGTTGATCATCGTATCGATAGCGACGGCAGTCTTACCTGTCTGGCGGTCACCAATCAGAAGTTCGCGCTGGCCACGGCCGATAGGGACCATAGAATCGATAGCGATAATACCGGTCATAAGTGGTTCATGGACACTTTTACGGCTTAAAACGCCAGGAGCAATCTTTTCGACAGGACTCGTGCGGGTAGTCTTAATTGCACCTTTACCATCAATTGGATTACCAAGCGGGTCAACCACGCGGCCGACAAGCTCTGGGCCGACAGGGACTTCGACGATCTTACCTGTCAATTTGGCTTTGGCGCCAGCTTTGATTAGCGTATCTTCACCAAGTAACACACCACCGATTTCGTCTTCGGACAGGTTAAAGGCAAAGGCAGTCACCGCACTACCATCGGTAGCATCGATTTCAATCATTTCGTTATATCCGCATGAAGTCAGGCCGTAAATCCAAACCACACCATCACCAACACGGGTGACGATACCAGTCTGTTCGATTTCGGGCCGCTTCTTCAGCTCGGCGATCGCCGCGCGGATATCTGCTGAAAGCTCAGAGATAGAAACATCTTTCATACTAGTTGGCATATTAATTTTCCCTCGCAGCGGTTAGTCGTTTTAGGGTATTCAGTTTGGCCCGTACTGTCATATCAAGCTCCTCGTCAGCCATCTCGAGACGCACACCGCTGATAACTTCAGGGTCGATACGCTCGTTCAAGTGATAATGTGACGCCGATGGGTACTCGTCCTTTAAGGCCTGCAGTACTTCGCTTCTGACTTCAGAGGTCAGAGGGAAGGCACTGACGGCCGTAGCTTCTACCATGCCATGTCCGGCGCGGTATTTAAGAACATCCCGCATCAGGGAGTCCAGCAGTTCTACTTTATTATTTTCCAATAAATAAGCGGCAACTTCTGTCTGTAGCTTGTTTATATCGCTCTCGTGCATAGTGCGTGCGCCTATGATGTCAGCAAGATCAGTACGGAAAGCCATTATTTCTTACGGCCTTTCAAAGCCTGTTTGGCAATTTCAGTGTCTTTCTGACTGGTTATCTTCTCGTTTACAACGGCTTCTGTCGCTTCTGACACAAGGCCGACGAGGTCTTTTTCGAGAACCCTACGGGCTCGTTCAGTATCTTCATCTATCTTGATGTTAGCTTCTTTCATGATCGAAACGACACGGCCTTTGGCGTCATGCTCGGCGGCACGCAATACTTCGCGTGACTCCTTATGGGCGATACCGATGATCTTATCAGCTTCGAGACGGGCATCGCGAATGACCAGCATCGCTGTCTCATCAAGCTTCGCTTTTTCTTTTTCCATTTTCTCACCCAAGGTGATGCCATCTTCTATAGTCTGACGGCGTTTTTCTAGCATCGCTACGATCGGTTTAAACGCGAACTTCTTTAATACCAAGAATACAAAGATAAATGTAATGAGTTGGATAATGAAGGCGTTTAATGACAGGCCTAATGGAAGGCCTTCGGCGGCTTCAGTGGCTTCTGTAGCAGCAAACAACGTGAAAATCATTAATTAACTCCTTACTTTATGATGAACAATGACGCGAATACTAAGAGCGCCATCAGCTCGATAATACCGATGATGACGAGGATCTGACCCAGGAACTTGCTGGCTTCTGGATTGCGGCCGACGGCATTCATGAATGCGTTACCGACGAGACCGATACCGATAGCTGGGCCGATCATACCCAGTCCCATCATCAAGCCCTTGCCGAGAACTTCTACGTTACCTGTAATTTCTGCTAAATACCACATACGATTCTCCTTTTATATACTGACTTATTACTTGCTGTAAATCTCATGCCTTTCCCGAATTTATGGCTGTATCGGGAATGGAATCATGGTCATCATCATTGTGTGCATCATCGCCATCATGTTTGATCGCGACTGCGAGGTAGGTTACGGAAAGCATTACGAAAATGTAAGACTGTAGGACGGCGACGACAAGCTCGAGCATGACGAACGGCAGGGAAGTGATCGGTGCGCCTGACTTACCGAGGAAAGCAAATACTGAGATGATGATTTCGCCGATTACTACGTTCAGGAAGAGCCTTAA
>JANPKH010000525.1:0-2311 GCA_031425935.1 Gammaproteobacteria bacterium
ATAAATGCAACAAACCGTGAAAGAGTGTTGCGTAATTGCTAGTGCGTTCATCCAAACGACACGCCAACACCGCCAAAATATGCGCAACCTCCTCTAAACCTATTTGCGCGTTCGCATCACCTTGCGTGGATAAAAATTCCAAATATAAAGGAATGTAATCGGGTAATTCTAATGCCGCTATATCCAAACCAGCCGCTTGATATTGCTGCTGTAAATTCACCATCGCTTGGCCGCGATCACGCGACTCGCCGTGAATATGTTCAAATAATAATAGCGATACCGCACGACCTCGTTCAAACAAACCATCGTATTCAGATTGCCAATCTAACAAGCGCATGGCGCAGCGATCATAAATAAAATCACTCAGTGATTTTTTTAGTGCCTCCGTAAGCGTTGATTGCGCAACAATGTCCAACAGATCAACGCGCGACTCTGCAATGTTTTCTGTTGGATAATCCATAAGCAAAGAAATAACTTGCAATAATTTCATCGCCCTACTCCTTGAAAGTTACAGGAATAACTTGGCGAACACCCTTGGCTTTTGCGCCAAATAAATTCACGTCATTATTGCCATCGCCACAACCATTACCAAAACTAAAGCCACAACCACTTTTCATATCGTAAGCATTTTCGGCATAAGCGCGATGGCTAGTAGGCACCACAAAACGATCCTCATAATTAGCAATGGCCATATAACGATACATGTCTTCAACTTGTGCCACACTCAAACCGACCTGTTTTAGCACTGCAAGATCTTGCTCACCATCCACATGTTTGCTGCGCATATAAGCACGCATTGCAATCATTCGCTCCAGCGCATATTCAACCGGTTTTTCATCGCCTGCCGTTAATAAATTAGCAAGGTAACGCAAAGGAATACGCAATGATTTTAAATCAGGAATTTCACCATTTAAGCCAACATGCCCAGCCGTTACCGCGTTTTGAATGGGCGATAGTGGTGGTATATACCAAACCATTGGCAGCGTGCGATATTCAGGGTGCAGTGGCAGCGCCACCTTCCAATCCATCGCCATTTTATACACGGGAGAATTGCGCGCCGCCTCTAACCACGTTTGTGGAATACCCTCAGCTTGCGCGGCGGCAATCACGGCAGGGTCATTTGGATCTAAAAACAAACTGCATTGCGCTGCATATAAATCAGCTTCATTCGGCGTGCTCGCCACCTCTGCAATACGATCTGCGTCGTACAACAATACGCCTAAATAACGAATGCGCCCCACACAGGTTTCAGAACAAACCGTAGGCTGACCCGCTTCAATACGCGGATAACAAAACGTACATTTTTCTGACTTGCCACTCTTCCAGTTGTAATAGATTTTTTTGTAAGGGCAACCCGATACACACATGCGCCAACCACGACATTTATCTTGATCGATAAGTACAATACCGTCTTCATCACGTTTATAAATTGCACCCGATGGGCAAGAAGCAACACAAGCAGGATTCAAGCAGTGTTCACACAAACGCGGCAAATACATCATGAAGGTTTTTTCAAACTGACCATAAATTTCTTTTTGCACAACGTTATCGAAATTTTTATCTTTCTTACGTTTTTCAAACTCGGTGCCAAGAATTTCTTCCCAGTTAGGCCCCCAATTAATTTTCTCCATGCGCTGACCGCTGATCAATGAACGTGGGCGCGCAGTTGGTTGATGTTGCACATTTCCAGCGGTGTGCAAATGCTCGTAATCGAAATCAAAGGGTTCGTAATAATCATCAATTTCTGGCAGATCAGGATTAGCAAAAATATTAGCCAACACCCGCAATTTCCCACCAATTTTTGGCGTTAACTTTCCATTTTTATCACGCTGCCAACCACCTTTCCATTTATCTTGATTTTCCCACTCTTTCGGAAAACCAATACCCGGTTTGGTTTCAACATTATTGAACCAAGCGTATTCAACACCTTCGCGGGTCGTCCATACATTTTTGCAAGTAATTGAACAAGTGTGGCAACCAATACACTTATCTAGATTTAACACCATGCCTATTTGCGCACGTATTTTCATTTTTATCTCTCCAATCGAGATCGAATCATTAAAGAAGTTAAGAAAATCTTGCTAAAGCTGTTTCGTAATTTGTTCTGAGACCATCGGCGACAAGGATGTCGCCGTTGAGCCTACAAGGATGTATTTACGGCGTGTCTCAGAATGAATTACGGAACAGCTGTCGCACTAAATTAGCTGCGCATTCCCTATTAAGGCGTGCCCAACCAATCCACTTCTTTCATTTTTCTCACCACAACAAACTCATCACGGTTACAACCCACAGTGCCGTAATAATTAAACCC
>JANPKH010000526.1:0-4474 GCA_031425935.1 Gammaproteobacteria bacterium
GCTGAAGGTTTTGTGGGGCTTGTTTTAAATCTTGCTAAATCAGGTCGTGTTGAGCGTGGTG
The DNA here is from genome assembly GCA_031425935.1 of Gammaproteobacteria bacterium. GTDB lineage: Bacteria > Pseudomonadota > Gammaproteobacteria > Pseudomonadales > Cellvibrionaceae > Cellvibrio. Next base: position 62 of record JANPKH010000526.1, read on the forward strand.
AGGTAGAAAAATCGAGCGGTTATACAAAATTAGATGAGGCGGCGTTAAAACAAGTCACAGAATCTTGGCAATTTGAGCCATGTAAAAAACAAAAAGTTATTGTGGCTTGTAAACATCACATTCGTTTTCGTTGGGAAATTAAGTACTGAAGGCGCAGAGATAAAGAATACTATTTGATTCAAAACCGTATGACGCCTAAATGGATTTAGGTGGTATCCCTAACAGGACGTTAGGGAAATCAGCAACGTCTGGAACTAGCTGCTGTAGAGCAATGCAGGTGCAATTGCCGAGGCATGGACGACCTACACGGAAGTAGGAAGTTTCCCGAAGCGACTGGATCGCGAAGGGATGCCGATTCGAGCCTACACGGATGTATTTACGGCGAGTTTTAAATTGAATAGTATTCTTGCCACGCACTCATTAATGTCTCCACTTAACGAGGATGATGCTAAATGAAATTCTTCTTACATCCGCTCCATTACTTCAATGCCCAATAAATCCAAGCCTTGTTCAATAGTGCGCGCCACTAAGTGACATAAACGTAAACGGCTATCGCGAAGTTCAGGGGCAACACCTTCTTTTAAAATTGGGCACGCCTCATAGAAAGTCATGTATAAACTCGCGATATCATAAATATAAGTACACAGTAAATGTGGCAGGGCTTCACGAGCGACTTGATCTAAGACTTCACTAAATTGTAATAATTTAATGGCGAGCATTTTTTCTTGTTCTGTATTGATAATAATATTTTGTGTAAGGGATTCTGGTGTAACACCTGCTTTACGAAAAATGCTTTGTACGCGTGTAAAGGCGTATTGTAAATAAGGCGCGGTATTGCCCTCAAAGCTAAGCATGGATTCCCAACTAAAAATATAATCGTTGGTGCGGGTTTTACACAGGTCTGCATATTTCACTGCACCTATACCAACCTTTCGTGCGATGTCGGCAATTTCCAAAGCGTTTAATTCGGATTTTTTTTCGCTAACAACGGCGCTGGCGCGTTCAACGGCTTCAACTAATAATTCAGCCAATTTTACGGTGCCGCCCGTGCGTGTTTTAAAAGGTTTGCCATCGCTGCCCATCATAGTGCCAAAGGCTAAATGCTCCAGGCTTACTTCATCACCAACAAATTTTGCTTTGCGGGCGAGGGTAAAAACCTGTTGCATGTGGAGTGATTGGCGCGCATCAATAAAATACATAATACGATTTGCGTGTAAATGGTTTATGCGAAAACGTAGTGCAGCTAAATCAGTCGTAGCATACAAAAATCCACCGCCTTGCTTTTGAATAATCACTGGGGATGGGGTGCCGTCTTTAACCGCTAACTCTGGTAAAAATACGACTTGCGCACCTTCACTTTCAATTGCTAATCCTTGGTTTTGTAGTTCTGTTACGAGTGGAGCGAGGTCTCTTTTATAGAAACTTTCGCCACGAACATGCTCGTCTTTGAGCGTTACATTTAATTGTTCATAAATTTCAGTGCTATGTTTTAACGAAATTGTTTTGAATAGTCCCCACTTTTCTAACATCTCTTCATCGCTGGACTGTAAGCGTACAACGTAAGAGCGTGCTTTATCCGCAAAAGCTTCATCCTCATCAAAATGTTTTTTTGCTTGTTGATAAAATATTTCTAAATCTTTCAACGCCATTTTATCGTTGGAGCTAAGTTGTTCTTCCAATTCGGCAATCAACATTCCAAATTGTGTACCCCAATCACCAACGTGGTTTTGGCGAATAACGTGATGGCCTTGAAACTCGAGCAAGCGAGCTAGCGCATCGCCAATAATGGTGGAGCGTAAATGACCTACGTGCATTTCTTTAGCAAGGTTGGGGCCCGAGTAATCGATCACCACATTTTGCGGCTCGCTAACAGTTACGATATTTAAGCGTACATCGATTTGGGCGTTGGCAATTTGTTGGCCAAGCCATTCGCGGTTTAAATGAATATTGATGAAACCAGGGCCAGCGATTTCTATTTTTTCAGCGATATTTTCCTGTTCTAATTCTAACGCTAGGGCGCCCATAATTTTCGTAGCAAGTTCTCTTGGATTCGTGTCCATGTCTTTAGCTGCACCCATCGCACAGTTGGCTTGGTAGTCGCCAAAACCAGCTTTTTTGCCGGGGGCAATGAGCGCGGGTAAGTCTGCCGGAATACCACAAGCTTGCATGGCGAGAAGAACTTTCGTATTCAATAATTCGCGGATATTCATAAAGTGATCAATTGCTAAATGGAGTGGGGGCGAATTGTACCTGTCGAGGTATTTCTCTGCCATCCTCTTTAACAAGAGTGTTTGGTAGGGATGTTTAGTAGAGCTGCTTAGCAGGACTGTGTCTGAAGACAGGTTAGTTTGTATCTGTCATCAAATCATCCCGACTGCGTTGGCGCAATTTGAATAGTTTTTAATGGGTTGCAAGGTTTCCTTAACGATAGTTTAGGGCATAATACACGCTTTATTTTAATGCTCTTATGGTTTTCTGATGGCGCGTAATTTACTGAAACGATTTATTCCCACCTCGGCGTCGATAAAAAGCAATCCAGCACTGCATTTTTTGGGTGATTTATTGCATGATCCAAATTTATTTCATTTAAATCGTCATTCAGTTTCGGTGGCTTTATTTTGGGGATTGTTTGTAGCCTGTTTACCGATTCCAGGTCAAATGCCACTGGCTGCCCTTGCAGCTTTATATTTTCGCTGTAATTTGCCTATTGCTTGTGCCTTGGTATGGATTACCAATCCCCTGACTTTGCCATTTTTCTTTTTTCTGACGTATTCGCTAGGGCGTTTTATATTACAAGTAGACCCAATCGTTTTTTTAACTCCCCCGGAAATGACGTGGGAATGGATTTCAACAGAGCTCGCATACCTATGGTATCCCTTGTTTGTCCCTTTAGTTGTTGGGGGCGTAATTTTTGGGCTGTTTTTAGGCGTAATAGGGTATTTTGGTATGCAGGCTTTTTGGCGCTGGAAAGTAATACGGGACTGGGAAAAGCGCAAACAAGATCGTGCTGCTACTGCAGCAAATAATGAATCAAATAATTTGCCCTAAGTTTTTTGTGTTTGCAACCGCGGGTTGTAGATTGATTCGTTTGGCTGTATTCAGTCACATCATCTTCAATAAAATAAGGATAAATACATGATCAGCAGCCCGATTCCCCAAATTCTTGCGCGTCAAGAAGAGCATGTTTGTTTCCTCAACTTTAATCGCCCTGAGCGTAAAAATGCGTTGTCACTTGCCATGTACGCTGCGCTTGCAGATGTAATAATTGCAGCAAATGATGATGCTACCGTGCGTGTATTAGTTTTGAGCGGAGCAGATGATTTTTTTACCAGTGGCAACGATCTACTGGATTTTATGAACGACCCCCAAATTCGTGATGATCACCCTGTTGTGCGTTTTATGCGTGCCCTGCAAGATTCTGCGAAGCCAGTGGTGGCAGTTGTGCGTGGTCATGCAATAGGTATTGGCACAACGCTCTTACTTCATTGTGATCTAGTATATGCAGCGAGTGACGCGCGTATGCAATTACCGTTTGTAAATCTTGGGCTCTGCCCTGAATACGCCAGTAGTTATTTATTGCCGCGTTTATTGGGGCATCAAAAAGCGGCGGAATTACTTTTATTAGGAAAAGCTTTTTCAGGCGCTGATGCCGCTGAATGGGGCCTGGTGACTGCGGCTGTACCCGCGGACGAGTTGGCCGCTTATGCCGCAGAAAAAATTCTTGCCCTGGCAGCACAGCCGCCCGCCGCAGTAAAACGTACCAAGGAATTATTAAAACAATCTAGTCGCAGCTCTATTGAGACGGCATTGCAAGCCGAGTTTATTGGTTTTGCTGAGGGATTACATTCTGAAGAATGCAAAGAATCTGTAACCGCTTTTTTTGAAAAGCGTGCGCCGGACTTTTCAAAATTTTAAAACAAATGTCACGGTTTTAAATTAATTGGAAAAATTTATGAATACACCTTTTGATTTTAAAAACAAAAATGTTCTTGTCGTTGGCGGTACTAGTGGCATTAACCGTGGTATTGCGGAATCTTTTGCCAAAGCGGGTGCGCGAGTGGCTGTGGTTAGCCGCTCACAAGAAAAAGTAGACGATACTATTCAATCGTTAAAAAATTGCGGTGCTGCTGATGCAAAAGGTTTTGCGGCAGATGTACGTCAGGCCGATGCGATAAAAAAAGGCATTGGTGAACTGCATCAAGCTTGGGGAGATTTTGCAGTGGTGGTTTCTGGTGCTGCTGGTAATTTTCCTGCATTAGCAATGGGTATGTCGCCTAACGGATTTCGCTCTGTAATTGAAATTGATTTGCTTGGTACTTTTCATGTGATGCAAGCGGTGTATCCCTTTTTGCAAAAACCAGGTGCATCCATTATTAATATTTCTGCACCACAAGCCTTAATTCCAATGGTGGG
>JANPKH010000527.1:0-9060 GCA_031425935.1 Gammaproteobacteria bacterium
CTTCGCGATCCGGTCGCTTCGGGAAACTTCCTACATCCATGTAGGTCGTCCATAAGGTTTTGAATCAAACAGTATTCTTTAACGAATCATTCACTGCGCAGAGCAACAATCCGTTGATCAACGTATGTTTTAACTTGCACCTGCAATTGCGGAAATTCACGCAAATGCTGATAAGCTTGCAAAGCATTGTTATGTTGTGTCAAGCCATCAAAAGCTAAGGCTAAACCTAACCAATACGCAGGCTTTTCCCCATAACGTTTTAACAAACGTTGGTAACTTACGACAGATTGCTGATACTGCCCGGTTTTATGGTAGAGGCTTGCCAAAAATGCACTGTACTGTTCATTGTCATCTGCCGCTGATAATTGTTCTTCCAGCGCAATAATCGCTGCCGATGTATCTCCTTTTGCTGCGAACAAGTGCGCCTTCATTTTTGCTTTTGCAACAGGTGGCAAATAATCAGCCGATTGCAATAACACCTCCGCCGCCTGAGTGTTACCTTGCTGCAAATAAATATCAGCTAATACTTCCGCCGATTGAACAGGCTTTGATTCAGTAACAATAAAGTTTTTTAACAACTCAATGGCTTGCGCTATTTTATTTTGTTGGACCAACTCATTGGCATGCACAGCCATTTGCTCATCTTTCCATCTCGCATTGGAAGTAATGTTAACGGATGAAGCCTCAGTAACTTCGAAAGATTTTATAACCTCTGATTTTATCGTGGGTGCAGGTTCTAACGATTGCGTTCCTGACAAAACAGTGGGGTCTATTGACGGCGAATTTGCAACTCGGGAGTCTGTGCTTACTATTTCACGCTCGCGAGAATATCCGGGTGCAACGACATTAGCGCGCTGCAGAAAAGTTTCCGCTTGCGTACGATTACCCAAATTCATTTGTTCTTGCGCTTTTGCTAAATACCGCGCAGCAATTGCTTCTATGCCGACTTTGGCTTGCTGGTCATTAGGGGAAAGACCTAGAATTTTTTGATAATATCCAAAAGCGTTGTCTTCAATAGGTGAAGTCAATCTGTCCATGGCCATTGCGCGATTTGCTTGCAACAATAAATCAGCGATACGATTTTGCAATTGCAAATTATCATCACCATTGGCATTTTCAGAAATTTCATTTTCAATAACGGTTTCAGCCACTTCAGTTTCGCCAATTGCTTTTTTAACAATTGTATTTTCGGGAACGCTTTTTTTAACGATCACTTCATCAACTTTTTCTACAGCAGCAACTGCAGGTTTAACGCTTTCTTTGACCTGCTCAACGACTACTTTTGGTTCATGGAAAACTTGTGGAACGTTATTGTATGAAGATAAAGAAAATATGACGAGTGCACTTACACTTGCAGCCGCAACGCTTGGCCAAACCCAATAATTTGGTGTTGCGAGCATGCGCCCTATTGAACGACTTTCTTGAGTATTTGCAATTGCACTTGCTACATGCGCGCGCCTGACTTGCTCGCTTTTTTCACCGTAGGCGGCAAGCATTGCTTTGTGCGCAATAACATTGATTAAGCGAGGCACTCCACCAGATGCACGATAAAGCAATGCAATGGCTGAGCTTGAAAATAATTTCTCACCGCGAAAGCCGGCAGAACTTAAGCGAGAAGCAATGTAACTCGCAATTTTTTTGCGGGGGATTCCCTGTAAGTATTCGGAAAAAACAATGCGTTGCTTTAGTTGTCGCAAATCAGGTCGGTTTAATAAATCATCTAACTCGGGCTGCCCAATTAAAACAACTTGTAGTAATTTATTTTTTTCGGTTTCCAAATTAGTTAACAAGCGTAAAGCTTCGATAGTTTCACGCGGCATGGCTTGAGCCTCATCCACTACCAGAACAACTTGACGTTTTTGCTCAGCAAGCTCAACCAAACGTAGCTTTATGTCTTTTAGTAACTGGTAAGACGGTGTTGCAGGTGAATAGGCAATTCCTATTTCTTCTGCTAAAAACCATTTGAGTTCTTCAGGGGTAAGATAAGGGTTAGAAATGCAGGCTGTTATAAAGTGGTCATCCAATCCAGCTAACAACATTCGCGACAGCAATGTTTTACCCGTACCCACTTCGCCAACAATTTTTATAAATCCTTCACTGTGACGCAACGCTAACAATACTGTGCTCAATATTTGGCGGTGGCTTTCGCTATTGAAAAAAAATTGAGTGTCAGGTGTCAGCGAAAACGGATGCTCCCCTAATCCAAAATGCTGACGATACATAGAGACTCCGAAATTATACGAATGAGAAAAGTATAAAGAACACTGTTCAATTCAAAACACGCCGTGAATATGTCCCTATAGGCTCTAATCGGCATCCATGCCTCATAAGGTTTTGAATCAAACACTATTCTTTATTTCTGCGCATTAGCAATTATTGCTTTCTGTAGGCTTCGCCCATGCTCTTCATTCTTTCCTGACTTTCTTCTAATTGGTTTTTCCAAGCATTGTCATCCACCACTATAGGGCGCAAGAGAATAACCAATTCAGTTTTTGATTTAGCTTTAGCCTTGGTACGAAATAATGCATTTACAATAGGAATATCCCCCAGCCCCGGGCGCTTACCATCCATATTATTTTTACTTTCTTGCATCAAACCGCCCAACACAATAACTTGGCCATTCCCCGCTTTTACAATACTGTCTGATTCACGAATACCGCGCAACGCCAAAGGTATAGAAAAATTTTGATCGCCTACAGTAAATACTTTTTGTTGGTCAGTTACATCGCTCACTACAGGGTGAATATGTAAAATAACTTCACCGTCTTCAGAAATTTGCGGTGTTACATCTAAAGAAATACCGCTAAAAAATGGTGATAGTTCAATGTTAGGTGTATTTGATATGGAGGTGGCATTGGATGTTGTGTTACTAGAAATACCGGTAACGAAATATTCATCGGAACCAACACGAATAACTGCTTTTTGATTGTTAACAGTAGAAACGCGTGGACTGGAGAGAACTTGCACTGAGCCTTGTGTTTCTAGCAATGATAGAAGTTTTGAAATATCTTCCACAGCTAACACCGAGGACACGGCTTTACCTGCCTCAACTACGGCTGGAAGAGCAACGTTATTAACCGATCCGTAAGAAGTGTTTTTAAAATTACTTTGCTGCAAGCTACCACTTATAGCGCCCCAATTAACTCCAGCTTCAAAACCTTCACTCAAACGCACTTCTAAAATTTTGGCCTCTAAAATAACTTGACGCTTCACACTTAATTCGGACCGCTCTAAAAATTCACGCACTGAGCTCAACTCACTCGGCATTGCTTTCACGACTACCATTCCCGCTTGCGGTGATACCGTTACTGAGCGACTTTCATTTTCGCCCCCGATCATTGATACAATGGTGGAATGTAAGGAGGACCAAAAGTCAGTTCGATTTAATGTTTGCACGCGTGAACCAGCGGTAATACTCGCACCAGAGGTGCCAGATTTATTTTTTTCGGCGCTATCGAGCATACTTAATAAATTCGTTGCTTCACCACCGTTACCCGAATTGTTTTGGCCACCACTATTGTTGCCATTGTTATTTCCACCACCACTATTATTGTTGTTAGATTCTCCTCTACCAATTAATACAGAGGTATCTGAGACACCAACACGCTGAACATCTAAATAATTAATATGGAAAACTTGTGTGCGCAAAGCATTGGCGTAAATAGTATAAATTCCGTGGTCCTGTTTAAACTCATAACCATAAATATCGCGAGTCACTCGTAAAACATCATCAATTGTTACGTCCTTTAAATCCAGCGACAGTGAGCCTTTTACATCCGGGTGAACGACAACATTAATGCCTGTGCCGTTTACCAGGCCCAGAAAAAACTCTCTGGCAGAAACAGAGCGCACAGCAACATCAAACCGTTCATTTAATTTTTTCCCACTTGTCGTTTTTATCGTATTGTTATCGAGTAACGCTTGAGTTACTTCATCAGGTACTTTTTCAGCGGCAACTTGCGCATTTTTTTTATCTCGCGCTGCCTGTTCAGCAACTACTGCATTAATTTCATTCTCAGCAATCAATGGCTTGTCACCCTGGCTGGAACAACTGGTCGCCGTTATCAATACTGTCAACAGCACCATTTGTATAGAAGGCATAAACACGTTACGACAATTTATGCTGTGGTCTTGTAATGGCATAGCCATAGCTCCCAAAAATAGCTCTCAAAAAAACTTATTTGCGAATAACTGTTTTATTTAATGGTACTCGCCAAATTTTTGTACCTTGCTGTAACGTTACAGCATCAACTTCAATTTTTTTTATCTTCGCGCCAACACCTTTGATTGTTTGATTTTCACGCAATGGCTGACCATTGATAATGGCAATTTTTCTTTCACTACCAAACAAAATACTGTTTAGTTTAATCAAAGGCTCACCGCCTATATTTATACCTCCTTCCAGGCTACGTTCATACCCTAATGGCACCGTAGGGTCAGAATAGCGTGTTGTATCCTGGACGTCTGTTTGTGCATAACTAACACATGCAAACATGCATAAATTTACCCAGGCGATGTAACGAAAATAATTAAACACCCAGCAAGCCCTCTTCTGAACTTAGCGTGTAAACCCTTAAAATAATTTCAGCACTAGGATATTGCGTAACACTGTAATCCAAACGTTGCCAGTAAAAACGCCATGGCAATGCTTCTAGTGCTGTTAAAAACTGAACAATTTGAAAATAGTTACCGGCAACGCGCAACTCCACCACATGCTCAAAAACCCCCATACTCCGAGGTTCTTGATTTTCGCTACTGCCTTTATTTTCCGAAACAGATACAACCCCGTTAACAGATATAAACTGTAATTCTCGCATTGGTAAGGTAGCAACTTCTAACAGAGTAAGCTGCGTTGTCTTTTGTAATACATCTTGCAAAACTTGTGGCAGTTGCTCAGCTTTAATTAAGCTTTGGGAAGTATTTTGTAAACGAGATTCAACTTCAGCTATATCGGTTTTGAGTTGGGTAATTTGTGCTTTTTTAAGTCGATGAGGATCATTAAGCAAAGCGGTTGTTGCAGCCGTTATTTGGGCTTGTGTGGTAGTGCTCTGCGTAGCCAACTCTGCCAGTTCTGTTTTTGTAGCTTGCATTTTTTTATCAAACGGTGCTTGAATAATAAAATTCCACAACATAAAAACTACCGCGATCGCGGATAGGAAAATCAGTACACGTTCACGCATGATGCGCGCATCAATTTTTTCTTGAAGCTGTTTTATCGCGGCTACATTGAGGGATTTAAGCATTATGGTTTATCCCCTTTAGTCGTACCTTCCTCATCAGCTTGTGTCAACGTTAAATATCTAACATCATTTAACTTTTCATTTTGCTTTTCATTTAGCTCAGCTGCTTTTGCTCTTTCAAAAGATGGCCTTGTTGTATCAGTCGGTTTAGTTTTAGCTAATGAAAATTGCAATAACCCATTAACCTTTTTGTCCCGTTCCATATTGAGTACGCCAAATCCAACATTCGCGAAACTGGCATCTGCTCTTAGTTTTTGTAAATACAAAGGGATTTGATCTGCACTGCGTGTTTTACCGGTGAGCTCAGCATAAGTTCCACCTTTTTGCAGGGAAAAAGTTTCCAGGGATATAGTATTTAGCGAAGCTTGTCCCAAAGTTGTAAGCTGCGCAGAAAAGCCTTTTTGATTGCCTAAACTTTGCGAGGAAATCATCGCCAATAGTTGCTCACGGCGTTGTAATGTTTGTTGTAGCTGCTGAATTTTTGCATCTATATCTGTACCCGCACTATCTGCCCCAACGTTGGCCTGCACAGATTTCTGTGGGGTTATAGTTTGTAACTGCGCCAATAAAGCTTGTTGTGCTTGCTGCGCTTGCGCTAACTGTTGCAATGATTGCGCATGTTGACGATTGGTATAAACCGTTACCAACAGCAGCAATATAAAAAAACCTAACAAACCCCACGCCATATGCACTGCGCGCAACGGATCTCGACTGGGGCGAAATTCTGGAAGATATAAATTAATCTGTTGCATTAGGCCACCCCCACTACATCTTGGCGTAACGCAGCACCCATCGCTAACAAGCAAAGCGACAAAGTATGCTGCTGCACATCTTTATCGATTTGCAATCCTGAACGCACATCCAAAACATCAATCGTTACTGACAAACTATTGCGAATTTCAGCAGTTAATTTATCACTCGTAATATTTTCACCACACAAATACACATGGCTTGGTGGTGTTTGACGCATTTGCCGCTCAAAATAATCAAGCGAACGTTGCAACTCTAATACCAGCGCCTCCGCAGGCAAGTCATCAAGTAAACCACCATTGTAAGCAAGCGAAAACTGACGCGATAAATACAAATTTCCATCGCGAATAATGTGCAAACTGCCACCACCGGCCGCTAATTTGATTAGCGCAATACCGCGTTTGGTATCGCAACAAGCTTGCGCAAGATTGCGCAACACTAGTTCAGGAATATCGATGGCCGAAAGCGCAAGCTGCGCTGCTTTTGCATGTCCAATTAATTGACTCAGATGGTTGCGCTGCACTACCACCGCATAGGCCATGCGGCTCGTACCACGAGCACTGTCTTCCGGTAATAAAAAAGCATCGATCACGGCATCGGCAATGGGGAATTGAATTAAATCTTTAACGCGCCAGCGCAAGGCCTCGGCCAACTCTTCAGCGGGAACTTTAGGCGCCTCACCTAACAACAACTGATAGGCACCGGAGTTCATTGCGATATTGCAAGGTACTTGTTGTAACCCCAATTTTACTAAACGATTACGTAACACTTCTGGAGCATTTGCTTTTGCATCACACGGAAGAAATTCACATTGAACTAGACGTGGCTCTTGTGTGGCAGGCCGCTGAATATGGGCAAAAGCAACACCATCAGCGGTAAATTCCACTCCAAGCATTTCGTTTTTCTGCGATTTTGCACCGAACCAATTCAACTGAGTGCCTCATAACGCTTATTATCCAATGGGTAATATCCCATCGGTTTGTCAATAATGTGTTGCTGTTTACGCCCGCAGCTAATAACTCTTACTTATACTCGGCGCAGTAAACATAACCGTTAACATGACCTTAGACCATAAAAGACAAAAGCGCCAAAGTTCTGCCGTTTTTTGTTTAGAAAGAAGCAGTTCTAGTTCGATAGAAGATTATTTAAGTAAAAAAAAAATCCCCAGCATTAACCGAGGATTTTTCTAAAGCGTGAAATGAAGGTTTACATTTGAACGCAGACTGTATAAATCGCTGTCTCAGCATACACAGCAGGTCCGGCAGCAGCAGAAGGATTGGTATTCGCGCCAACCGCACCCAAAATACCGCGCATCTTACCGGTGTTGCCATTACCGTCATCTATCTGCGTATCCATAGCAGCAGCAGACTTACCAGGGACTTGGCTTAAACACACTACACGTCCACTAATGGTAGGCGCGGCACCTACAGCTACAGTTACCAACCCGATAAGCCCGCCATAAGCATTGCGCGGTAAAGACGGTATACCAGTAGTAACAGAGTCACCACTTATAAAGCTGGCTGCCCGCAGGTGTTGCCAAAAAAGTTGGCCTTCCCCGCCAGGGTTGAAAGTCTGGGCAAATCCGGACCCTCCAATAATACCATTACCATCCCCACCAGTAAGAGTTGCCCATACACCACCACGTGGGGTTATTGATGCTGTGGGGCCATCGTCACCCGGTAACCGCTGATAGCGATCCTGATAGGCATATAACGCAGTAGTGATGCCATTAATTTCACCTACAGCTCTTTTTACTTTTGCGTTTTCAATTAATTCTGTGCCTTTTAATACACCACCAAGAAGCAATCCGATGATGACAAGTACTATGGCAATTTCTACCAAGGTAAAGCCCGATTGAGACTTTTTAAAAGATATATTTTTGTTCATAACATTAAACCTTTCTTGCGTGAAAAATCTGTTGTGTGGTAACACTCGTATATTTCGAAAGTCCATGTATTGACTTGAGTGTAGCAACGATTTTATAAACGCAAAAAAAATAATCGTTGGTTGTTTATAAACATCAAGAAGATGAAAAATTTTTATCGTCTTCAATAAGGCTTTTACTCCAGGGGAGTTCATTACAGCCGCCCTGCTCGCCCGAGTTCATAAATAAGCGTGGGGTGCGAAATCCAGACGACAATATCGTCAAACTCGATTCCCGTTCGTAGATATTCAGTTGGCGTGCGCATAATAAAATTATTACCGCCCGCTAAATTTGTGACTTGATCAGGCGACACCGAGGCGGGTAAATCGGGACCATCCTTACCCGTTGAAAAAACAACTGCGACGACACTACCCGCAATCGGAGTTGCACAAAGCGCAGTACCAGGGCAAATCTGAAAATTAGGTAATGCAGGTGCTGTGGGCGCGATAGGAATTCGCCCTCTTGCATAAATCCAATTATTAGGCGCAACCATTGTCGGATTCGTGACGCGATAACGCACTGGTCGCAGCCAAGCGTCAACCAAAGTTCCATTGATGACAACGCCTTGAATACCTAACACTTGATAAGGCACCACGCTATTAGCAAGGGGCGCAGTACAATTACCAGATGTTGGAATAGCCGGTAATAGAGGAACTCTGGATTCTATTCCGTTAGTACCCGGAGTTGCAGGGCAAGGAAGTCTATTATTCGTTTGCGCAAAGCCGATCAATGCGGCACGTATGTCTTGTAACTGGCGCTCAGTAGCTTCACGCTGGCTAACATCACGTTGAGTTCTTAAGGGCGCAATTACACCGCCCAATAACAAGCCGATAATCACAAGCACCATAGCTATTTCAACCAAAGTAAACCCTCTCTGTAAGCTAGGGCTAACCTGTTTAAGGCACGATGAAAATGAGGTCATTGAATGTGTCCGTGTGGTTGGGGGGCCTTGACTGGGTAAAGCTGTTATCGTTCGCAATGTTATTGGTACCTTCGAAGTAGGTTGCAATAGCTCCAGGGGTTCTTGGAATTTGCGATGGGATAGTTGCATTTAAGGGGGCACCCGGTGCCATTATTATTGCTCGCGCATCATTAAAAACACCGTCGCCATTTAGGTCAAGGCAGTTGGCAGTGGGTGGGGCGGGT
>JANPKH010000528.1:0-27041 GCA_031425935.1 Gammaproteobacteria bacterium
CCGATAACTGCCGCAAAAATAACTCCCTGAATTAATAGTTGTGGAGTCACTGCAAAATCAAATACTACCTGACTAAAACTGGCAAAATTTAACGTTGACACGGTGTAACCATTAAAGACGACATACACAACAATCGAACCAATAATTCCACCGAAGAATGACAGCATTAACGATTCCACCAACGTTGATATGGCAACCGGCAAGGCACCAAACCCAATAGCACGCAAGGTTGCTATTTCGCGTGCACGCGCGGAAACCGATGTGTACATTGTATTTATTGCCCCAAAGACAGCACCAATTGCCATTAAAATGGCGATCGGATAACCGACAATTTTTATAAATTTACTTAATGGCTCCGATTGCGCTGCTAGATACTCAGACTCTAATTGAGCATCGATATTGAATTTTGGATCGGCCGCTATAGCCGCTTTTAATTCCTTCAGCGCAACAGGACTAGTAAGCTGCAAACGAATAGCTTGATAACTATTACCGCGACGATAAGCTGCCTGTAAAATTTTTACATCGCACCAAAGCTCTGACTCTGCCGCACCACCACCAGCCTCAAACAAACCTACTACATGCCATTCAGTTTGACCTAATTTAATTTTTGAGCCGACATCAACTGCAAATTGTTTTTGCGCTCCGCGCCCTACTATTAATTCATTTTTACCTGCATCAAAATTACGCCCTTGAATAATTTTAAATGACCCGCGCACAGCGAATGCTTCCGCCTGCACACCGCGCAGGGGAACATTGGCCGAGGTGTTAGTGGTACGTTTCGCGATATCCACTATTACAAATAATTCAGGCGAACTAATGGGTTTGTTATCCACTCTGGCAACGCCGGGTAAGTTGGCAACCAATTGCGTCGTTTCGTAATTTAAACCACTACTTAATTCCGACGTAGCTCCGGCACGCATAATAATCGCCGTATCGGGTGAGCCTGCACTGCGCATGGTTCGCTCAAAACCCGCCGCCATTGATAGCACGCTAATGAAAACACCTACAACGCAAGCAACACCGAAAACTGCAACAGCAGAGGTGCCCAAGCGCTGCGGAATATTGCGCAAATTCATCCAGGTAATAATAAAAATTTGCATTAGGCCATTTAAAGACGACACTATCTTCTCCTCAACGCAGCGACAATATTCAAACGCAATCCTTGAACTGCTGGAATAATGCCAGTCAGTAAGCCGAGCAATAACATTGTAAGAATTCCTTCATTAAGAATTTCAATTGAAAATCTTAAGCCTGGTAAATTAGCAGCAAATTTTTCCGCAAGTGTGGCGATTACTTCAGCAGCGAGAATAAGCCCGACAGTGCCGCCAATTAGAACAATCGCTAACGCCTCCGCCAAGATTAATAACATTATCGCAATATTACTAAACCCAAGTGTTTTTAAAATAGCCACCTCAGGAATGCGCTCACGAAACGATTGCGCCATGGTATTACCTGCTACCAATAACATTGTAAAAAACACGGCACTTAAAATTAATGTAGTAATTAGACCAATGTCCGCGAATTGCTTGGCAAAAGATTTCGCAAAATCTTTTTCGCTACTGGTTTTTGTCTCGCTAAATGAATTAGCAAACAATGCATCCACTGCTGCGGCAACTTGTTCGGATTGCGCAGGATCTTTCACTTTAATAATTAACCAGCCTAAAGTGCCCTCTCCAAATTGGCGAGCCTTATCAAAATAATCGTAGTGCATTAGCATACCGCTCGTATCTGCACGCTTATCTTTAGCGTCGTAGATTCCAGCCACCACAAATTCCCACGTGGTACTTCCATTTTTCTGAGCGAACATACTGATCAAGGGAATTCTATTACCAATTTTCCAATCAAATTTTTGTGCTAATGCCCGGCCGATAACTACACTTACACGATCATTCTTCCACGCGGCCATTTGTTCTGGTGGCAAACTGTACATCTCTTTATAGATGTCGAAATAAATTTCAGCATCTACCGGAAACTGTGCAAACTGATTGCTTCGCTCTTGATAATAACCACCAAACCAATTGGCTAAAGTTACTTTTTCCACACCCTCAAGCGCTTTTACTTTACCTAAATAGCTGAAAGGTAAGGGTTGGATAAGGGTAACTTTATTAATTGTTATTAGGCGATCTTCGCCAGCGAGCTCGGCGCCTGAATTAAATGCCACACTCAGACTGCGCAACAAACCGAAGAGCAAAAATGCGATCAGAATGGACATTATTGTTAATAGGGTTCTGGCTTTTTTTCGCCCGAGATTTTTAATAATGAAGAAGAGGTAGTACATAACTAAGCCCCTGCAATCCCTGATTGTTTAATGATGCTGCTTGCGACTATGCCTTCCTTAGCTAATGCACCTTTGTCTAAATGAATAATTTTTTTGGCATGATCTGCTGCGCGGGGATCGTGCGTAACCATTACAATAGTTTTTTGTTGCTCGCGATTTAATTCTTGCATAAGCGCTAATATTTCATCAGCGGTAGTGCGATCCAAATCACCGGTGGGCTCATCGCACAATAATAAATTAGGGTCACTTACCAGTGCCCGCGCAATTGCAACACGCTGCTCCTGGCCGCCCGACAATTCTTTTGGGTAATGCTTGGCGCGATCAGCAAGCCCTACTAATTCTAATGCGGCAGCAACATGTAGCTTTCTTTCTTTACTGGTTAAGTTAGTCAACAGCAAAGGGAGCTCAACATTTTTTTCGGCAGTTAACACCGGCATCAAATTATAGAACTGAAAAATAAATCCAACATTACGTGCACGCCATGCTGTTAATTGCGAACCAGAAAACTTGTCGAGATTTTCTCCATTAATAATTAATTCGCCGGAGGTTGGGCTATCAAGGCCGCCCAGAAGATTTAGCAACGTAGTTTTCCCGGAACCGGAGGGGCCCATAAGCGCAAGAAAATCACCGCGCTTAATGGTTAAATTTAAATTGACTAACACCGGCACAACATCTTTGCCCTTTTTGTATGCTTTACCAATACTTTTTAATTCTACAAGGACTTCATTGTCCGCTATGGAGTTTTGCATACTGACAGACATAGATTTTTCCTTCGAGAGGTAAGAAAGCAACTGCGTATCGCACACAGAGAAGCCTGTGTTTTTTCTCCGCTGTTATTTTATTCTTGTATTAGTTTTATCTTATTCCTTTATTTCTTTATTTCTTTATTTCTTTATTCCTTTATTCCTTTATTCCTTTATTATTTTTGTGCCATTTTTTAACGCTGCAGAAGCATCTACGACAAAATCTTCACCCGCATTTAAACCCTCAGAGATGTAAGCATCGCTGCCATAACTAGCATTGAGCTTCACTTTACGCTGCTCGACCACATCATCTTTTACTACAAATACATATTTATGTTCATCGACGGAGCGCACAGCCGACGTCGGCACACGAATACCCAAAGGCGCTTTAGGTTTATGTTTTTCCGGCGGCGCAGGATTTAAAAATGCTACTTTCACGCCCATATCCGGCAAAATACGTGGATCTAACTCTTGAAAAGAAATACGCACTTTTACGGTCGCCTTTTGACGATCCGCAGTAGGAATAATTGCCGCAACTTTTGCCGGGATTTTCCATTCTGGATAGGCCTCTAGTAATGCCTCGGCAAGTTGCCCTACATGTACACGCTGAATATAAGATTCGTTAACATCTACTTCAATTTCCAACGAAGACATATCGACTAGCGTACAAATACCTGTGCGGGTAAAGCCGCCACCCGCAGAGATGGGAGAAATCATTTCGCCTGGCTGCGAATCTTTACTCACAATCACTCCAGAAAATGGCGCACGAATCGTCAAATCATCCAAAAACTGTTTTTGTTGGGCAAGCATTTTTTCATTCACTTCAACGATTTCTAAGCGATTATTTAGCTGCGCTTTCACTGATTCATAGTTGGCTTGTATTGAATCAAAAACTGCCTGGCTAACTAGTTTTTTCTCAATCATCAATAAGTTTCGTTCAAAATTTAATTTTGCCTCCACCAAGCGCGCGCGCGCTTCAGCAACCTGTGCCTTAGCCGCCTTTACTTCGGCTTGTACAATATCCAAAGCTCTTCTGGTATTCGTGTCATCAAGCTTGGCCAATACTTGATCCTTCTCGACCGGCATACCTTCTTCAATTAACACGTCAACAACCTTACCGGTAACCTTGGATGACACAGTTGCAGAACGACGCGCCACCACATAACCTGTTGCATCGAGTACGCTAGCCGAAGAGGAGTCCACTGTAGCCATTCGCGCCATTTGAATTTTTACCGCATGAGGTGCGGGTTCATGCAATAACCACATAACCGCCAAGATAATAAACAAGGCGGCACTGCCACCAATTAGCCAAAACATCCAGCCATGATTTAATGTCCTTGCCTCTCGATTAATATGTAACTGCGACAAAAGCTCATTCTTATCTTTCACAAATATCATCCTAACTAAATCTGGGGCAACTAGATCTGGGGCTAAAACGCATACCAAATTACGGCAGCGTCTAATTCAGTGGACCGCTATTCTAAAGTAGTCTTGCAGAGTGTGCATTAGAGAATACGTAGCATTAAATAACAATAACCCTATCCGCAAAACAAAACTTATTGCCCAAGCATCATTTTTTCATAATGAATCTCAGGAAATAAACCGCAGTAGTTATGGCAAGCCTCCGTATTCTTATGGCTGCGCGATTTGCCACTTTTTGATACCATGCACACCTTACAAATGTCGCTAGAACGCTTACTGGTATTTAGGTATATCCATGAATGAAAAATTATTTATTAAACTTCAACATTTGGTACCGCAACATGAGCTATCCCGCTTTATAGGGCGAATTGCAAATTCTGAAGTTAAATGGCTAAAAAACTTGTTTATTAGTTGGTTTATTAAACGTTACAAAGTGGATATGTCCTTAGCAGCAGAAGAAAACCCACGGGCTTACGCATGTTTTAATGATTTTTTTACGCGAGCACTAAAACCAGGCGTGCGCCCACTTAGCCGCGAACCCCATGTCATCGTATGCCCGGCGGATGGATCAATTAGCCAAATTGGTAAAATTTTAAATGGTCGAATATTCCAGGCAAAAGGGCAAGATTATACGACACAGGAATTGCTGGGTGGCGATGAGGCATTAGCGCAGGAATTTAGCGACGGGGATTTCGCAACAATATATTTAGCACCCACTGATTATCACCGCGTGCACATGCCCTACGGTGGAAAGCTGCGCAGTATGATTATGGTTCCTGGTGATTTATTTTCCGTCAACACGGTTACAGCGAATAATGTACCGCGTTTATTTTCACGTAACGAACGCGCAGTAACTATTTTTGATACTGATATTGGCCCTATGGCGGTTGTGCTGGTAGGTGCGATGATAGTAGCGGGAATTGAAACCGTGTGGGATGGCCAGGTAGCTCCCAGTATTGATCGTGAAATTCAGACATCGCTTTATCCCTTCCAAAATATTACGCTTGAAAAAGGCGCCGAAATGGGACGTTTTAAATTAGGCTCCACCGCAATTGTTTTGTTTGCAAAAAACAAAGTGAAATGGGAACCACAATTTGTACACAGCAGTACAACACGAGTTGGTGTAAAATTCGCTCAAAAGTGTTAATTTTTTAGGGAATAAAAAAAAGCCTCACTATGAGGCTTTTTTTGTTTCAAACACTACTTGTCCGAAGGAATTTCGTCGTCGTTATAGTCTTTACGTAACTCAACGGGTTTATCCGCCGTTTTGCGCATTCTGATGTTGATCATTTCAACGCCCAACGAAAAGGCCATGGCGAAGTAAATGTAGCCTTTAGGCACATGCACATCAAAACCTTCAACCAATAACGTAAAGCCAACAATCACTAAGAAAGAAAGGGCGAGAATTTTAATGGTTGGATGTGCATCCACAAAATCTCCAATCGACTTAGCCGCAAACAACATCACACCCACAGCAATAATAATTGCCAGCGCCATAATTGGTACTTGACTGACTAAACCTACAGCGGTAATCACAGAATCTAGCGAAAAAACAATATCAAGCACAGCGATCTGAATTAATACAACCCATAAGCCTTTGGCGGCAATATTAAGTTCACCATCAACTGCACCTTCCAAGCTGTCATGAATTTCATGGGTCGCTTTTGCAATAAGAAATAAACCGCCAATAATTAAAATAATATCGCGACCAGATATCGCTTGATTGAAAATAGTAAATAGAGGATCGACTAAACCCATTACCCAAGCTAACGAAAAAAGTAGCCCTAACCGGGTGATCATTGCCAAACCTAAACCAACATTACGCGCAAATTTACGTTGTTTTTCAGGCAACCGTCCAACCAAAATCGAAATGAAAATTATATTATCAATGCCTAACACAATTTCTAACGCAGTTAAGGTCGCCAACGCTACCCAAGCCTCTGGACTTGCTAACCATTCAAACATTATTAATTACCCTTAACAAAACTAAAAAAATAACTCAGTGAGCATCACGGCTTTTCACTTAGAGTTACGCTATTACTGACAAATGCCACGCGTTTGCCATCCGGTGACCACGAAGGCACATTAATTGTACCTTGCCCACCATAGAGATAGGCAACTACTTTTGGTTCCCCTCCAGCAATAGGCATAGTACGCAAATACACTTGGCGGTAGTAGGGGTGCAAATTGGCGCCCACCTCAGGCAAATATGATAGAAATATTATTGTTTTGCCATCTGGTGATATATGTGGAAACCAGTTATTAAAAAGATCATGCGTGATTTGCTTGGGATTTTTTCCATCTGCATCCATACGCCAAAGTTGCATAACGCCACTGCGATTGGAATTAAAATAAATCGTTTTACCATCGGGCGAATATTCTGCGCCGTCGTCTAAGCCATTTGTAGCTGTTAGCTGAATTTCTTCCCCGGCGCCGTCGGTTGTCGTGCGATAAATATTGAACCGACCATTGCGCTTACCAGTATAAAGAATATGCTGGCCATCTGGTGACCAACTATGTAAATAAGAAGGCGCTTTAAAAGTCAACTGCATGGCTTCGCCACCATTCATTGGTAACTTATAAATAATTGATTCGCCGCCATACTCTTTAGCGTGATGACTAATACCCAACCACTTTCCATTAAAAGAAATAATATGATCATTGTTGTTTTTGAAGCCGAAACTTGTATCAATAAGCGCTACTTTCTTTGTCGGTAAATGTAATTTGTAGATTCGGCCTGAAGAGTTATAAAGAATGTTATCCCCGTCCACCATCCAATTAGGCGCTTCAATTCCAGCAGCGGTTTCATAAATTACTTCGCGCAAACCAGTGTCAACATCCAGCAGTTCCAAACGACTTCCCAAGTAATCGTAGTAGGGAACAAACCCCGCCCATGCAGGAATAACCCAGCGCAAATTACGTAGCTCTAACACTGAATTGTCAGCCGGCTGAAACTGACGATATATTCCAACATTCAAAACTTGTTTTGGCATAATTGAATAACGTGCGATAATTTGCCAAGGGTTTCCAAACTTAGCTGCTGAAAAAATTAATTCATTATCCTTACGTTCTACCTGAAATACATTAGGGTTTTTTACGGCAACAAGAGCAATGGTTTGCGTATGCTTTTTATTGCCAACTTCCACAACGACATTACCTTGTGTATCAATCTTTGTTTTAGCAGTAAGCGAATCTCCAAAGACACCATTTACCTCAACCCCAAAATTAATTCGACGACCCGTTTGAGACTGTAATTTTAATTCGACCGAAAAAATAAAATTCTCTGCAAATTTACGATAAGCAAACCCTGAAGACACAGCACTCACTGCAATTGATGGGCTGCTCTTCCATTCGTAACTAGTTTTCGGCAACATGAAGTTGAGATCACCCTGGACACCTTGAATGCCTTCAAAAATAATAGATTTTTTGTGTTGCAATTCTAATGCACCTGCAGCGGAACACATCGTCAAAAATAAAAGTAAAAATAACCTAATAGCTTGACGGAGAATATTGTTATAAATCATAAAGACAATCTCACGGCGTGATCTTCTAATTTTTCAGGAATTTAATCATTCCAATATGCAACAAATATTCATAAATTTAGAATGATATTTTTGCGGCTAAAAAAAACCGCCATCAGCAAAGCCAATGGCGGTTTCGAATACGAATACAATTTGCTAGCCCTTTAATTTACTTAAAAGCGCCATTAGCCCTGTTTTTTCCGTCCGCAACAAATACTGGTCGCGAATATTGGCAATATCGACATCATAACTACCTGGCTCTAAATCGCGAGCAATTTCAATTTTTTCAACTTCATAACGAGTTTTCTTACCAGAATCGAGTAGCGCCTGCTTACGTTTATCGTCTTCCGATAAGTCCATCAGAACATAGTCACGCAATGGTTCTTTAAACGTATCCAACACCACCATCACTTTAGGCTTTAACCGACGCTCAAAGTTTTGCTCTACTACAACACCCACTTCGCCCGTACTTAATTCAACCAAAGTGCCGGTAGGATATAAACCAATAGCTCGAATAAATTCTACAACCAGCTCTTCCTGAAATTGAATATTACGTAATTCATAGAGCTTTGCCACCGCTTTTGAAGGCGCAATAGGATGGCGCGACCCACGAGGATTTGTAACGAAATCGTAATAAGTAACTATGCCTGCAATTTTGCCCAATAGCGGAATTTTATCACCCACTAAATGCGCTGGAAATCCGCTTCCGTTGAGGCGTTCACAATGGGTTTTTACAATGCTAATCATACGTGGCTCAACACCGGGAGTTTTACGTAAAATATCCGCACCCAACTCAACAAATGTTTCGTACAAAAGTTCCTCTTCAGGGCTCCGATTGCAGTTCGCAATTAATGCAGCATCTAACATTACCTTGCCGACATCTTTAAGCAACACGGCCATAGCAAGTACATCAAGATCACGCTTTGGAAGACCTATATGTCGGCCAAATAAAATTGCCCATACCGAAGAGCGTACCGCATGACTATAGGTGTACTCGTCTTTTTCTTGAACTCTGGAGAGCCACGTAAAAGCATCGGGGTTACGTAAAACGCTATCAACCATTTCACTAGCGACTTTACGAGTTTCACCTAGAGAAAGATTATCAAGCTGCTGCGTTTCGAGTATTTCGATAACCTCAACTACAGCGCTATAAACTTTTTGATGCAATTGTTTAGCTTTTTTAACTTCTTTTTGCAGGGGCGCAACTTCCCGATAGAGATTGCGCTGAATTTTCAGCGGTGCTAACGGCTCGTGAATTGTAGTATTTTCATTTTCGCGTCCTGCCACTTTTACGCGAGAACCTGTTTTTTCAATCTTTTTCAGATTGGATGAAATAGGACCGCGACCTTTTTCAACATCAATATAAACATGTTTACACAATATTTTGAGCTGATTAACTTCTTGCAAATCACGCAAATAAAACCCTTGCAAAGGAAACGGAGTTTGCGACCAAGGGCGATCGAGACCAGACACATACATGCCGAGACTCAATTCATTCACATCAACCTTTACTTGCTTGACCGCCACTACTTTGCCTCACCCACTTAATCTTTATGTAAATAGATCCAAATAAATACAAACCTTGTGAAGAGTGTAGAGAATAATACACCAACAAACCAGTAGCATCCGGGGAAAGACCCTTAAGAGGGAGTTTCCCACACCTGAATGGCCGCAAGAAATGCCATTATGCATCTGTTCTAACGATAGCTAAGAATGATAACCAGAAGACAACTCGTGCACCGCGTTAATAAAGACACCCGCATGAGCCGGGTCCACCTCTGGCGTTATGCCATGGCCTAAGTTAAATATATGCCCCGTACCCTTACCATAGGATGCCAGTATGGCAGCAACTTCTGCACGGATCCGCTCAGGTTTAGCATAAAGAATAGTAGGGTCCATGTTACCTTGCAACGCAACTTGTTTACCGACTCGTGCCCGCGCCTGACCTATGTCAGTTGTCCAATCGAGCCCTAAGGCAGTGGCACCAGTGTTAGCCAATGACTCCAGCCATTGCCCACCACCTTTGGTAAAAAGAATTACTGGTACTTGACGACCATTATGTTCACGAATCAAACCGCTAACAATTTTTTGCATGTACTTGAGCGAAAACTCTTGATAGGCGGCATGTGAGAGTGCACCACCCCAAGTATCAAAAATTTGCACAGCTTGAGCACCGGCGGCAATTTGGGCATTGAGGTATACCGTAACGGATTCTGCCAACACATTTAAAAGCTTATGCATTACTTCGGGCTGATTGTAGAGCATTTCTTTAGCACGCCTGAAATCACGGCTAGAGCCACCCTCGATCATATAAGTCGCCAAAGTCCACGGGCTTCCCGAAAACCCGATCAAAGGTACGCGGCCATTGAGCTCACGATGAATTGTTTTTACAGCATTAACGACATAGGGCAAATCTTGCTCAGGTTTGATTATCGAAAGCGCATCCACATCTGCTTCAGTGCGAACAGGCTTGCGAAATTTAGGGCCTTCACCGGTTTCAAAATACAAACCTAATCCCATAGCATCGGGGATAGTAAGAATGTCAGAAAACAGAATGGCAGCATCAAGCGGATAGCGCTCTAAAGGCTGGAGGGTTACTTCACAGGCCATCTCAGGATTAGTACATAAACCCATAAAGTCACCCGCTCGTTCGCGGCTCGCACGATACTCTGGCAAATAGCGACCCGCTTGGCGCATCATCCAAACGGGAGTGACGTCAACAGGCTGTTTGAGTAAGGCACGCAGAAAGCGGTCGTTTTTTAATTCAATCATCTAAAACTCCTCGAGGGCACAGTTCAATTTTGACTGGCTGAATAACATTAGCCCCGCAGAAGCGGGGCTAATTATGGAACGAGCACGCAGACTTTAACGCGCCTGCGAGTTAAACCTTCAAATAATCCAAAATACCCTCTGCTGCTTCACGGCCTTCCCAAATTGCCGTCACGACCAGATCCGAGCCGCGCACCATATCACCACCCGCGAATACTTTAGGGTTGGTCGTTTGGAACTTAAACTGTTGTTGCTCTGGCGCTATTACGCCACCCCAATCATTGGTATTGACTTCGTTCTCAGCAAACCACAGCTGCGGATTAGGCCGAAAGCCGAAAGCGATTAGCACTACATCAGCAGGCAAAATTTCTTCACTACCCGGCACAACTTCAGGACGACTACGGCCTTTTTCATCAAGGGCACCCATTTTTGTAGTAACGACTTTAACGCCTTCAACCTTACCGTTGCCAACAATGGCTACTGGCTGCCGGTTATATAAAAACTCAACACCTTCTTCCCGAGCATTGGCTACTTCGCGCCTGGAGCCTGGCATGTTTTCTTCGTCGCGACGATAGGCACAAGTTACACTAGTAGCACCTTGACGAATCGCGGTGCGGTTACAATCCATCGCAGTATCACCACCACCCAGCACGACCACTTTTTTACCTTTAACGCTGATAAAGTCTTCCGGACTTTTTTCAAAACCCAGGTTGCGATTCACGTTAGCCACCAGAAACGGTAGTGCATCGTAAACGCCAGGCAAATCTTCGCCAGGAAAACCACCCTTCATGTAGGTGTAGGTGCCCATACCCATAAACACTGCGTCGTAATCGCGCAACAATTCGCTCATCGAGATATCTTTGCCGATTTCGGTATTCAAGCGAAATTCAATACCCATTTCAGTAAAAATTTGGCGACGACGTGACATCACCGACTTTTCCAATTTGAATTCTGGAATACCAAACGTCAGCAAGCCGCCTATTTCGGGGTATTTATCAAAAACTATGGGTTTAACACCAGCACGCACCAAAACGTCTGCGCAACCTATTCCCGCTGGGCCAGCGCCAATAATGGCGACCTTCTTATTGGTCCAAACCACTTTGGACATGTCTGGTTTCCAGCCCATCGCAAAAGCTGTATCTGTAATGTATTTTTCAGCATTACCAATAGTCACTGCGCCAAAGCCGTCATTCAGGGTACAAGCGCCTTCACACAAGCGATCTTGCGGGCATACACGACCGCACACTTCAGGCAGAGAGTTAGTTTGGTGGCTTAATTCAGCAGCTTCAAAAATATTGCCTTCGGCAATCAGTTTCAGCCAGTTAGGAATGAAGTTGTGTACTGGACATTTCCACTCACAGTAAGGGTTGCCACATTCCAGGCAGCGATGCGACTGGCCCTCCACCTCTTCTTTGGCATAGGGCTGATATATCTCCACAAACTTGTGTCTGCGGGTTTGCATATCTTTCTTGGCCGGGTCTTGGCGACCCACGTCCTGAAATTGAAATACATTATGTAAACGTGCGGCCATTTATGCCTCTCTGAACTTTCTAATACTAACTGTACTTGCACTATCTGTACTCGTACGCAATTGGGTGCTTATTTCAACACGGGGCAAGTTATTCACCGCGCTGTTTAAAACTCAACAATAAGCCACCCAAACTAGCCGCCTTTGGTTTGATTAGCCAGAATTTACCGATGTAATCATCGAAATTGTCCAATAACTGCTGGCCCCACACACTTTCGGTTTCTTGCGTAAACTCAATAATCACACTGCGTAAATGGTTACGATGCGCTTCCAGCGCTTCGGAATTAACACGATGAATGTCGACTAATTCATGGTTGTAACGGTCAACAAAATCACCAGCTTCGTCTAACACATACGCAAAACCACCCGTCATGCCCGCACCAAAATTAAGACCGACCTGGCCCAGCACCGTAACCACACCACCCGTCATATATTCACAACAGTGATCACCCGCGCCTTCAACGACGACATGCGCTCCGGAATTGCGTACACCACAGCGCTCGCCCGCCGTACCTGCCGCAAACAACTTACCGCCCGTCGCGCCATACAAACAGGTATTACCCATAATACTAGTGACATTGGATTTAAACTCTGAATTGCGTGGCGGCCTTAACACAAGCTTACCGCCCGCCATGCCTTTACCAACGTAATCGTTGGCATCGCCTTCCAGATACATGTTCAAACCACCGGCGTTCCAGACTCCAAAACTTTGGCCGCCGATGCCATTCAGCTTTAACGTGATGGGTTTATCCGCCATACCCTGATTGCCGTAACGTTTGGCAATTTCACCGCTAATACGGGCACCTATTGAGCGGTCGCAATTAGTAATACGGAACTCAAACTCACCGCCTGCTTTAGCTTCGATAGCAGGCAGAAGCGCGCGCATGATAGCTTCCGCCGTTTCACCTTTATCGAAAGGATGATTTTTATCCACGGCACATACCTGGGGTTTGCTTGCCAAATAATCATCGGTGTAGATAATCGGACTCAAATCCAGTTGACGCTGCTTAGCGGTTTCGCCTTCAAGGACTTTCAATAAATCGACACGCCCCACCAATTCACCTAGTGAGCGAACACCTAAACGTGCCATCCATTCGCGTGTCTCTTCAGCGATAAATTTGAAGAAGTTCATCGCCATCTCGACGGTGCCAATATAGTGTTCTTTGCGAAGCTTATCTTGTTGAGTGGCCACGCCCGTCGCGCAGTTATTGAGATGGCATATACGTAAGTACTTACATCCCAATGCCACCATGGGGCCAGTGCCAAAGCCAAAACTTTCTGCACCGAGCATTGCAGCTTTCACCACATCCAACCCTGTCTTTAGACCGCCGTCAGTCTGCACGCGCACCTTGTCACGCAAATCATTAGCGCGAAGGGTCTGGTGAGTTTCAGACAAACCCAACTCCCACGGAGAACCAGCATATTTAATAGAGCTTAATGGGCTCGCTGCAGTACCACCGTCATAGCCGGAAATAGTAATTAAATCAGCATAGGCTTTAGCAACGCCCGCGGCGATAGTGCCCACACCAGGACGCGACACCAACTTCACAGACACCAAAGCGGCTGGATTAACTTGCTTCAAGTCATAAATTAGTTGCGCCAAATCTTCAATGGAGTAAATGTCGTGATGTGGCGGAGGCGAAATTAGGGTTACACCCGGCACCGAATAGCGTAACCGCGCAATCAACTCATTGACCTTACCGCCAGGCAATTGACCGCCTTCGCCGGGCTTGGCGCCTTGGGCTATTTTAATTTGCAGCACTTCTGCGTTAACTAAATACGCTGGCGTTACACCAAAGCGACCAGAAGCAACTTGTTTGATTTTGGAGTTTTTAATAGTGCCGTAACGCGCAGGGTCTTCACCGCCTTCACCTGAGTTAGAACGACCCCCCAAGCGATTCATTGCCTCCGCCAAAGATTCATGCGCCTCTGGCGACAAAGCTCCAAGCGACATACCCGCCGAATCAAAGCGCTTAAAAATGCTTTCAATAGGTTCAACTTCTGATAATGGAACAGGCGTGCACAAGTCATCACGAATCGCTAACAAATCGCGCAACATTGAAACTGGGCGTTTGTTGACTAAATCCGCATAGTTGCGCCACATCGCATAGTTGCCACTCTGCACTGCCTTTTGCAAGGTTTGCACTACGTCCGGGTTAAACGCATGGTACTCAGAGTTGTGCACATATTTGTACAAACCACCTTGAACAATGGGCTTACGCTCAATCCAGGCGCTTTCAGCAATAATTTTTTGGTCCGCTTCCAGTTCTTCAAACCGCGCACCGGCAATTCGAGACGGCGTACTGTCAAAGCACATGCTAGTGACCTCGTCCGCTAAGCCGATAGCTTCAAATAGCTGGGCACCACGATACGAAGGAACTGTCGATATACCCATTTTCGATAAGATTTTAAGTAAACCCTTGTCTATACCCTTGCGATAGTTTTTGTAAGCTTGGTCGATATTAGTCAACAACTCGCCAGTTTCTACCAAATCATTCAGTACGTAATAGCTGAGGAATGGATACACCGCGGTTGCACCGTAAGCTATCAAGGCCGCAATCTGATGTGGGTCCCGCGCGCTACCAGTTTCAATGATGATATTGGCATCGCAACGCAGGCCAACACTGGTTAAATGCTGATGCACCGCTCCAACCGCTAAAAGCGCCTGAACCGGTAGCATACCTTTCTTTAAACCGTTATCACTCAAGGCAATTAGTACTTTGCCGGATTTAACTGCAGCTGCAGCACTTGCGCATAGGTTGACTAACGCATGCTTTAAGTCGGTTACTTGAGGATCGTAATGTAAGGCAAAATGCGCCACTTCATAACCTGGCCGATTCATGCTCATTAAGCCACGGAATTTGGCCGGCGAGAGTATAGGTGAACTCAGAATCACACGATCCGCATGAGCTTCTGTCTCATCGTACACAGGCAATTCACGCCCCAAGCACGTCTCCAACGACATAACAATCGCTTCGCGCAAGGGGTCAATTGGCGGATTGGTAACTTGCGCAAACTGCTGACGGAAATAGTCATAGAGCGAACGTTGTTGGCGCGATAATACCGCCATCGGCGTATCGTCCCCCATAGAGCCGACCGCTTCTTGAGCACCTTCGGCTAAAGGACGTAACAATTGATCGCGCTCTTCAAACGAAACCTGATACATCTTCATGTAGGCTTTGAGTTCGCTACCAACAATACCATTTTCCTTTGCATCAACACTTAGTGTTGACTCAACCCGCAACGCACGATCTTTCAACCACTGCTTGTAAGGCTGGCTCGATTTAAGTTGATTGTCGATATCCTGCGTTTGATGTAATTCGCCAGTCAGCGTATCAATCGACATAATTTGACCTGGGCCAAGGCGCCCCTTAGCCACAACATCTTCCGGCTTGTATGCGTATACGCCCACTTCCGAGGCGACGGTAATAATGTCGTCTTTAGTGATAACCCAGCGCGAAGGGCGCAAACCATTCCGATCAAGCGTACACACGGCATAACGCCCATCAGTAATAACCAAACCAGCCGGACCATCCCAAGGCTCGATATGCATAGAATTATATTCATAGAAGGCACGTAAATCTGGGTCCATGCTTTCCACATTCTGCCAAGCCGGTGGAACCAACATACGAATTGCCCGATGCAAATCCATACCACCGAGCAATAAAACTTCAAGCATATTATCGAGGCTAGATGAGTCTGAGCCCGTACGATTAACCAACGGCGTTACGCTCTGCAGATCAGGGAGTAACGGCGTGATAAATTTAGGTGTCCGTGCCACTGACCAGTTGCGATTACCCACAACGGTGTTAATTTCACCGTTGTGGGCCAACAGCCGAAAAGGTTGCGCTAAAGACCATTGCGGAGTGGTATTTGTGGAAAAGCGCTGATGAAATACGCAAATAGCAGTTTCAAGACGAGGATCAGCTAAATCCGCAAAAAATTGCGGCAAATCCACAGGCATCATCAAACCTTTATACGACAACACGCCGGTACTTAAACTGGCGATATAAAACGCTTTATCGCCTACCAACCGCAACTCAGCTTTGCGCCGCGCCATAAATAATTTGGCATTAACCTGTTCCAGCGGTAAATCCTGAGTATTGACAAACAAATGGCTGAACAGCGGCAATGAGCGCATGGCAATCGGCCCAATACAACTAGGATCGACGGGAACTTCACGCCAGCCAGCAACAACCAATCCTTGGGCAACCAATTCTTCGCCCAAGACAATGCGTGCATGTTCAGCCAGCTCAGGTTCGCGACTTAACATCACAGAACCCACACCATAAATAGATGTTAGCTCTACACCACATGTTTCTTTTGCTACCGCACGCAAAAAGCTATCAGGCTTTTGCAGCAATAAACCACAACCATCACCTGTCTTACCATCAGCGGCTATGCCACCGCGGTGAGTCATACAAGTTAAAGCTTCGATGGCGGTTTTAAGCAGACGATGGCTGGTTTTACCCTTTAAATGGGCAATCAAACCAAAACCACAGTTATCTTTAAACTCGTCTATCCGGTAGAGGCCAGTGGTCATAAGCTGTTGTCTCAACTAAGCTGCCAACACAAGTTGGCTTCGTAACAATCAATATCAGGAAATTAGAATATTTAGGGTAGTAAACCATGCGCTGCACAGATTCGCGCGCTACATACCTCCCCAGACAAAAAAGCCCCTGAGGTCTAGGGGCTGTTGGCAAATGGGCGCAGGATATTACCTGCTTGGGCTATTATTGGCAAGCAGACCGACATAAGGTCAGAAAGCGCTATATCTCGTAATTGCACATAAATAACAATCAAAGTATGGGCAAGCCTTATCGATCATCTAGAAATGATAATAACAATACTCGCTAACTCTTTAAAAATGCTAAAGAATACGGATTTGGTGTAGTTATCCGACATATGGCATCTTTTTTCTAACCACAAGGCTTTATCATTGCTGCAATATAAGCTAAGTTTAGTATTGAGATAAGTTAAAGCTTTTTGCAGCTATACTATGCATCTATTTAAAAGCTAAACCACACCCAGCAA
This sequence comes from Gammaproteobacteria bacterium, assembly GCA_031425935.1. Lineage (GTDB taxonomy): Bacteria > Pseudomonadota > Gammaproteobacteria > Pseudomonadales > Cellvibrionaceae > Cellvibrio. Next base: position 17,296 of record JANPKH010000528.1, read on the forward strand.
GCCACCCTATTAAAAACTTTAGGGCAATAATCTAAGTAAATCAGGAAGCAATCATGCACATAAAAACGACTTTCAAAATATTTGGCGCGCTCTATATTAGCTGCATACTTGCTGCGTGCGGGGGTGGGAGCAGCGAAAATGGGTCAGCTCTGCAAAATGCTATTGATGGTGAAGAAAATACAGGCACCACCACTAATTCTAGTAGCGTTGCAAGCGCAATAGGATCAGACACGCTTCAATCAATCGAGTTCAAAGACGCGGTCCCATCGGTAATCAATCTTAAAGGGACGGGCGGCTCAGAGTCATCATTGGTTCGCTTTCGCGCATTAGGCCAGACAGGTTTGCCCATCAAAAACATTATTGTCGACTTCGCCTTAAGCTCTGACGTGGGGAATATAAAACTGTCTCAAAATTCAGGTACCAGCGATAAAGATGGGTACGTATCCACCAGCGTGATATCTGGAACAGTTTCAACAAGTATGAAAGTTGTAGCAACCGTCAGAAACGATGTCACTATCACTGCCCAATCTAACGAGCTAGTGGTTGCAACTGGGCTTCCTGATCAAAAGAGCATGTCCATGTCGTTAGAAAAATTTAATCCCCCCGGATGGAATTATGACGGCATCACCGCATCCGTAAACGTATTGCTAGCGGATGCGTATAACAATCCAGCAGAGGATGGTACAGCTGTCTATTTTACTACGGAAGGCGGGTCAATCGGGGCTAGCTGTACTACTACCGCCGGCGGTTGCAGCGTCTTATGGAAAAGCCAGTCCCCTAAACCACCAAGAGCTAGTACTGACAACTCAATTGATAGGATTTTGTGCCTTAATCTTGCCGACGATGCACTTGCTGTGTGTCGGGCAGAGCGTGCAGGCCGAAGTACTATATTAGCTACTGTGGTAGGTAATGAGAGCTTTAAGGATCAAAATGCGGATGGTATTTACGATCCTGGTTTAGATCTCTTTGCAACATCCAATGATGCCAAATGTACCCCTAGCGTCCCTTACTCATCATATGAATCAAATGATTTTGCCTGTGATGACTTAGCAGAAGCATATCTTGATACCAATGAAAATGGTATTCACGATACGGGTGAATACCATCTCAATTTTGTAACTGACACAACGAAAGATGTTGGTTCAGATAATTACACCCCTCACAACGGTCTATACAACGGTGCGTTTTGTCAGCCTGACGACGAATCGGATGGTTTGTGCTCACGCACACCAGTAAGTATTCGTAAGGAGCACATGGTAATAATGTCTTGTGATGAACCTTTACTTGATGGCAACACATTCCCTGTGATAGGGACTAACCCTCTTGCAGGCACAAACACCTACGCTATTGCAGATTGTAATGGTAATCCACTACCAGTAGGGACCACAATTACTGTTGGTGCAAATCCAGCCACTACCGTTGGTAATGAATATGATTGGTCTGCAATAGAGGCGGCGCCTGGTACTGTTATCAAATTAGCAATCCCTATTGGGACTACAACGAAAAACGTGCCGATTACTGCTCGATAGCTTCCCTTTAAAACCCAACACAGAAGTAGTTTTAACTGCTTCTGTGTTGTGATTTGTTAAGCACCACTAAACCGTATATGAAGCTATTACAAACTTACTAGATGTTCTATCATCCTATTAATGTTGTCGAATCTCCTTTTGAATCGTTCTCAAATCCCTCGACCAAGGCGCAGCTTTTCTTTGTGATTCAGGAAGTAAAGCCGCCGCTTGACGCGCACTCGCAGAAGATGGATAACGCCCAGCAATAACCACAAACCAATCCTTACCCTGACGTAAACTTTTAAATACCAGTAAATCTTTTTTGTTGGATTGCTCAGCAATATAATCGCGCGCTGCTTTTTCAGAACTCAATCCCATCACTTGCAATGTAAATTCCGATTCTTTCCAAGATAAAATATTCTTTTCTTCATGGCTGTAACCAACCCCACCAGTAGTATTTTTTATCTTTCCTACCTGTGATTCAGCTACTTTTGCAATAGTTTTCGTGACCACTTTCGATGCTTCTAATTTTTTAATTTCTTTAGTGTCGGCGGCGCCTAATTTAATTGGCACGGAAGAGACATTTTGCTGCGCGGAGTTAACTTGTGCTAAAGGTACAACATTCTGCTTTAAGATAAGCGTCTTTGGAACTTTCTCTTGTACTGACATTGAAGTGTCTTGATTAGCAATACCTTGGGTTGGACTTACAGAAGAAACCAAGTCGCTGCCTACTGCTTTTTCCGAAGGACTAGCATTTAATGGCTGAACAGAATTAACACCTTCATGCAACAGAGGTGGCTCTTGTGGGACGCTCGCAGGCTTTAAGTTCGAAGATTCAGTGGTTTGAGCAATAGGAATCGCAGCCTCTCGCGGCAACTGAGTTGACGGGCTCTTGCCCCAGTACAGATAGCCCATCGATAGAACAGCACCCACTATCGAAGCAGCGACAATATAAAATATTGCTGGGCTTTTTTTATTATCAATAGAATTTTGAGAAACGGATACCGAAGCCAAAAGCTTATCTTGAGCGCATTCATGTAATCGCAGCAACTGACCACGAGAACTTCTCCACCAAGTTTCTACTTTTGACTCAGTAAAAATTTCCGGACCAAGATAGTCAGCCATTTCCATACGGAAATTTAGGTAATCGACAGATTCCGCTAAAGAAAATTTTTCGAGTTGAAAATCACTTAACACTACATCTGGAATATCCAAATCCTCAAGCCGCGGCAAAAGATGAGGCTCCGCAAAAAGTACTAAATGTACACGCGACTCAGCTCCATAGTGAAGCAAACCAATTAAATCGGTTAACACAGCATCAGTAAGATGGTGCGCATTATCTACAATCAATATTGCGAGGCCATCATTTTCTGATTGGCGGCGGGTAAACTCTTTAAATTCCTCAATATCCGACAATTCAAATTGTTCAATAACATTTTTGAATAGTGAATCAAACGTGCTAGTTATTTGTCCTTCTAAAAAACAAATATCGTCAGCATCATCAAGAGAATCAATTAGCGCTTGCGCCATGCGAGTTTTACCTACGCCATAATCACCGAGAACGACTAATAAATTATTGCTGAATTGACTTAGGTGCAGTAACTGATCAAGAATCTGACGACGCAATGCCCCTGTATACAAAGGGAAGTGCGGATCATCAGCAAATGGATCGACAGATAAACCATAACGTTGGCGATAATCTGACAGCAGTTGTGTCTCAGTGCGATGCTCACCTGAAAAATCAATGTCTGATTCGCTGCCCGCCACAGAATTAAATTGCAAATTTTCTGGCTCTGCAGAAAATGAAGGCTCAGTTCTCATAGCACTATTTCCTCAATAAAAGCTTAACGAGATCTATGAACGGCAAGCCGCAAATGTTTGCGCTAGAAGGTCAGTATTTATATCGCTAGTCACCACAGCTTTACCCATTGCTTCCAATAAAACCAAGCGCAATCGACCATCCAATACTTTTTTATCGACACCCATTAGTTGCATAAATTGTTCAGGTGTCATATCAAAAGGAGATTTTACTGGCAACATAGCTTTTTCTAACAAATGGACAATGCGCTCAAAATCACTTTTTTGGATATTGCCACAGCGCAATGATAAATCAGCTGCCATCACCATTCCTGCTGCAACTGCCTCACCGTGTAACCAGCTGCCATACCCCTGTGCTGTTTCTATCGCATGACCAAAAGTATGCCCAAAATTTAATATTGCTCGTATACCGCCCTCATGCTCATCCTGAGCAACAACATTTGCTTTATTTTCACACGAGCGTAAAACCGCATAAGCAAGGGCGGTCTCATCTCCTGCCATTAATAGCTCAATATTTTTTTCAAGCCAAACAAACAATTCATAATCACAAATTAATCCATATTTAATAACTTCAGCTAAACCTGCCGACAATTCTCGTAACGGCAATGTTTTTAACAACGCAATATCTACCACCACAGCGCGGGGCTGATAAAAAGCACCAATCATATTTTTACCCATGGCATGATTGACACCTGTTTTTCCGCCCACCGAAGAATCAACCATTGAGAGCAAAGTCGTAGGAATCTGGATAAAATTTACCCCACGCTGATAACAGGCAGCAGCAAAACCCGTCATATCGCCCACCACTCCACCACCAAGCGCAATTAATGTTGTGGTTCGATTATGTCGCGCAGCCAACAAACCAGTAAAAATTTCATTCAGTGTTTGCAAGGTTTTATGTGCTTCGCCATCAGATAAAATCACTACATCCACTTGAAATGCAGTTAGCGATTTTTTTAATGCTTCTAAGTAAATGGGTGCAACTGTTTCATTCGTAACCACACAAACTTGCCGAGCATTTATATATGGGCTAAATAATTCGTTTTGTGCAAGAAGATCTGTACCGATAAAAATAGGATAACTACGCTCACCGAGCGCAACTGTTAACGTATGCATAATATTCTCTATCAGGATCAGGGGGGCGTGACGCGTTACTTTATCATAACAAAACATGACACATTGACTGAAATCAAAAACAACCGAATATCATGCCGACGCCATGAGTGAGGAAATTTCCTGAGCTACTAGCTTGGGGGAGCGGCGATCAGTATTGATAATGAAATCTGCTGCCTCTCGGTATAGCGGGTCACGCAATGCCAATAAATCTATAATTTTTTGTCGCGGATTTTCAACTTGCAATAGGGGACGTTTTTTATCTCGTGCAGTACGCTCAACTAACTGCTCGATAGATGCCGTCAAATAACATACATGACCTGAGGATTGCATGATTTGACGATTTTGCGAACGCAGGATAATGCCACCTCCCGTCGCTATTACCACATCTTGCTCTTGCGATAATTCTGTTAACACAGCAGATTCACGCTCTCGAAAACCTTCCTCTCCCTCCATGTCAAATATCCAGGGAATATCAGCACCTGTTCTCTCTTCAATCACACGATCACTATCGCGAAAACTCAAACGAAGTTCGGCCGCGAGAACGCGGCCGATAGTAGACTTGCCAGCTCCCATCGGGCCTACAAGATATATATTACGTTTCTGCATTAATTAACTAATTTATCAGTAATAATTTTGGGCGTGACAAATATCAATAATTCAGTTTTGGTTTGTTTGTCAATTGAGTGTTTAAATAGACGGCCAAGATAAGGAATATCCCCTAAAAGAGGAACTTTGATATCACTCTTAAGAGTATCTAAACCAAACACACCACCCAAGACAACCGTTTCACCATTGTTAACCAAAACCTTAGTTTCCAAGCGGGTAATATCTATCGTCGGAACGCCCGTTAATGTAATTTCAGCAACAGCATCTTTAAATATTAACAAATCCATAATGACATGATTGTCGGGGGTAATTTGTGGTGTAACCTCGAGTTTAAGCACAGCTTCTCGAAAACTAGTGGTTGTTGCACCGCTAGCTGAAGCCTCTTGATATGCAATTTCTTTTCCTGATTTGATAACCGCTTTCTGTTTATCACTTGTAATAACTTTAGGTTGTGCAACCACTTCGGCATAACCGGCATTTTCTAGTGCAGAAAGCTCCATATCCAAAAAAGCATTATCGGTCAGTATACCAAAAGCTAAACTACCGGCAGGGTTATCAACAGCCAAATGCACAATATTATCTTGCGTCATATCCGTTGTACCATTACCAGTCAAGAATTCAAACGGGGTCCCAGGATCGCTACTAAGGCCTTTGGCAGTACCTGAGAACTCCTTCAATGAACCACCAGATAAACCATAAGAAACACCGCCCCACTGTATTCCTAGTTCGCGCCGGAAATCCGTATTCGCAATAACAATGCGCGCCTCTATCATAACTTGGCGAACTGGAATATCAATTTGCTCAACTAACTTTTTAAAGGCCTCAATTCGCTCAGCAGTATCAGTCACGATAATTGAATTGGTCCTCTCATCAACAATAGCTTGACCGCGCACAGAGAGAACACTCCCCGTTGACTTACTGCCTCCCTCTGCGCCACTACCGCCTCCGCTATCGCCTTTAAATAATTCAAACATCTCTTTGGCATTGGCATAGCGAACTCGCAAATACTCAGTCCGTAATGGTGCCAGCTCCTCCAATTGTTTTTTGGTAGACAACTCTTGGCGCTCACGCTCAGCAATTTCAGCAGCTGGAGCAATCATTAAAACGTTACCATCTTGGCGTTTATCCAAACCCTTGGTTTTTAATACTAACGCCAAAGCTTGATCCCAAGGAACATTTTCCAAACGCAAAGTTATGCGCCCGGTTACCGTGTCACTAGCAACAAGATTTAGGTTGGTAAAGTCAGCAATAATTTGTAATACCGCCCTCACTTCAATATCTTGGAAATTGAATGAAAGTTTATCGCCACTAAATTGGAAATCTTTTTTCTTTTCACGTTTTTCTTCAGCCGTGAGCGGTTTAATACTAACAACATATTCATTGTCGGTTTGGTACGCCATGTAATCAAATTCGCCGCTTGCAGCAATATTTAAAACAGAATTACTTCCGTCTTGAGATGCATTGACCAAAGTTACAGGTGTCGCAAAATCAACAACATCTAAGCGGCGGCGTAAATCCGCAGGCAAAGCTACATTTTTAAATGAGAGTTTCACACCGGCGCCAGTTCCAACCAAATCAGCAGTCACATGCGAGTCCGACAAAGTAACCACAACCCTACCTTCACCCGTCTGGCCACGACGAAAATCAATATTAGTAATGGACGGTTGCGCACCCCCAGCAGTAACAACACCTGTTGTTTTAACAGCCGTTTTATTACCTGGAATGTCGATATTTTTTGAAGCCGATACCTTATTAATAGCATCACTACCCTGATTGGCACCAACTTCGACGATAAAAGTATTTCCTTCGCTGCGTGACGAATAAGAAGTTAACTTATCAAGATTTACGATAACACGCGTACGCCCATCAGTTGTAAGCACCATCGCGCTTTGACCATTTTCAAATGATAGGGGAAAACGGCGCTCTTTAAGAGAGCTCACGACATCTGGAAAATCAAGCACAATACGCGCTGGTTTTTCAATGGTATAACCTTTAGGCTCCGGTGGCGCATCGCTAAATGCCATGCGGACTTCGAAACGTTCGCCAGGCAGCTCAGCAAATTTAATATCGTTTAATGTACTACCCACAGCTACAGCAGACATCACAGAAAGCGACGACAAGAAACAGAGCATTAATAAAATTTTATTTCGCATACATAACCCCAATGAGAACAGAATACGCATAGCTGCTTATTCCTTTTCTTCTAATTTAATAATTCTGGGACGTTCGACCCAACCACTAGAACCATCCGCAACAATTTCCATTATTTCAAGCTGAGCTTTTTCTGTAGAAATAATTTTACCGTAATTTTTGCCCATGTAATTACCAACAGTGACAGGTGTGACCTTACCTTGCCCATCATCAATCAGCGACCAGAGGCGGCCATTTTTAGCAAAAGTTCCAACCATTTTTAAGCTAGCTATGTTGAAAGTTTCGAGATATTCATGCTCACGATTCATGTCCGGCTCAACGGTTCGACCACCTTTCGAAATACTATCTATCGGTGTAGGGCGATCAAAAGGACTGCGCATTGTCATGGCCGCATAAGCAAATGACTGATATGGCTTAAAGGCCGGCAAGGGTTCAATTTGCCCTTGTGGCCGCCGTCTAGTTTCATCCATAAAGTCAGTCAAATCTTTTTGTTCTGAAGATGAACTGCAGCTAGACACTACTAATGTGAACAATATTATTTTCACAAATAACAGGATTCGATTCATCATTCCTGCTCCGGTGTTTTATAGCGATAAGTTTTAGCAGAAATCTGCATATTTAATACATTAGAATCTTTCTTTTTTGCAACAGTATAATCATGCAGGGTTACAATTCGCGGCATACCTGCAACTCCGCTCACAAAACCACCTAAATCGTGATAACCACCGTCGACATCAATTTTAATCGGTACTTCTATATAATATTCAGCAACTTTTTCTTGCTCAATGGTAACGCCATTAATAGTTAAACCACTTTCCGTGCCCCGCGCTCCTATGTCTTCTAGCAACCCAGGAACTTCTGTTTTGGATGGCAATCGTGATAGCAATGAAGTAAAAGTGGTATTCATTTCCTCCATTTGCGCTCGATATGCCGCCAAATTCGCTGCTTCAAAACTTTTAGCTTTAAAAGTTTCTTTTAGCGTAACCTCTTTTGCTTGTTCGCCAGCCAAGCTTTGATTGAGATCACTAATTTTTAAATAATATGTAAGGAAAAATACCAGCATTACCAAAATAATAATAACAACTATTTTTGCAGGTAATGGCCAAACACCAATTTTTTCAAAATCAATATTATTAACATCAAAATTTTTCAGTTGATCTAATGTATCGTTGAGAGCCATTTATTTGCCTCCTGCTTTTTTGTCATTTGTAGACATGACCGTTGCTTTTTTTGCTGCATCAGCATCTTGAACCGCCTGCCCTACTTCACCGGGAACGGAGGTATGCACGGTCATTTTAAACGCATTGGCCTGCTCGCCTTCCTTTGGTGCTGCAGTAACAGATGTTAAATTGGCAGATGCAAACCAATCGGAATCTTCCAAATTACGCATTAAGCTCGCAACACGATTATAGGATTCTGCAATGCCTTCTATGCTTACAACATCCCCCTTCCGGGAAAAAAATGTTATGTAAAGTCCATCAGGAATAGCATGAGCAAAATCATCAAAATAGCGCACAATAAGCGGCCTAGTTCCTTCAAGATCTGTGATAATTTTTATCCGCGTTAATAAATCATCACGCTTTTTCTTTAGCTCACTAATTTCTTGAACTTGCTTTTCTAATATTGCAATTTCAGTGTCAAGAATGTGATTTCGTGCATTTTGATTTTCTATAGCCGACTCAACACTAACAATCCACAAATAAGACAACAGCGCAGACAGCACCAAAACGCCACCCAAAACCGCCAAAAACTGTTCTTTTTTCTCTTTGCGATAGGCTTCACGCCACGGCAATAAGTTAATCTTTGCCATTAGTCGAAACTCCTCATCGCCAAGCCAGTCACAATCATCAGAGACGGCGCATCATTAGCCAGAGAGACTGCATTTACCCGAGAAGAAACGGACATGCGTGCAAAGGGATTTGCAACTACCGTTTGGGTGCCGAGCTTTTCTTCTATTAATCCTACCAACCCTTCCAACGATGCGACTCCACCAGCAAGAATAATGTAATCAACATCATTGTATTGACTCGCAGAAAAGAAAAACTGGAGCGATCGGGTAACTTGTTGTACAACGGCTTCTTTAAAAGGAGATAACACTTCTGATTCATAGTCATCAGGTAAGCCGCCTTGTTTCTTAGCAAGACCAGCTTCTTCACGCGATAAACCATAACGACGCTGAATTTCTTCTGTTAACTGTTTTCCGCCAAATAGCTGCTCACGGGTATACACAGTTTTGCCGTCTACTAACACGCTTAGGGTGGTCATGGTAGCGCCAATATCTATAATCGCCACAACTTGTCCGTCCTGATCTTCAAGCTGCTCAGAAATCAGCTCAAACGCCCGCTCCATGCTGTAGGCTTCGATATCCACCTTTTCAGGAATTAAATCAGCAAGCTGTAGAACCCCCGCGCGCATCTCAACATTCTCACGGCGACAGGCAGCCAGTAATACTTCTACCTGCTCTGGATTGCGTGGCGAAATTCCCTGCACCTCAAAATCAATAGCAACCTCTTCTAGCGGGAAGGGTATGTATTGGTCTGCTTCGAG
>JANPKH010000529.1:0-1797 GCA_031425935.1 Gammaproteobacteria bacterium
CCGTCGCAGTCTTCACATTCACGTCTACCACTTCCGATGCTGCGCGTGCCGTAGCGCCCAGTACAAAATGCTCAATCAACTTGCCTTGTTGACGTGGCGTTAAACGACTCTTCCTCTCATACATACTTCCATCCTAGCAGACCCGCTTAGATGGAATAGCCCCTTATTTTTAGTCTAGTGAAGAAATTATTTTAGTTTAAAATAATTTCGCTATGACTGAAATTATGCCAAAGACGCGCGGATTTACATTAGTTGAACTATCAATTGTGCTGGTTATTATTGGTTTGCTTGTGGCCGGAATTCTTGTGGCCCAAAGCATGACAGATACCGCTCGCGCGCAGCGTATTACGCTTGAATTGCAACAATACCAAATTATGGTTGATAACTTTGGAACAAAATATAATGCTCTGCCCAGTGATGATGCAATGTTTGCCCTGCCGGTAATAATGACGGTCTGGTCTGGAATGGATTAGATACGCCCAACCAACACTATGAGTCAGCAGGGTTTTGGACTCACCTGAAATTGGCAGGAATGTTAAACAATTGCACATGTGACGGTGGGGCTCAACCTGGTGGTGTGTCTACCGCGTCTACAACAACTCCATCCTAACCGGGCAAGTTTTGGCAACTAATGATGGTTGCTGCACTTTTGACCAGTCTGGCCCATATGCCATACAAAATAGATATTGCATTTCGGGCAGTGGAAGCACTGCGAAATATTATACTACTTACACCAACGATCTTTATGGCTGCAGTATGGCCTTTCAGATGAAAAAACTGGTAGATTTTTACTAATTAGTGAAAGTTTCCGTCACGCCTTTTTTATGGGCCATGATTTTTGGGATGTATAGGCCGTTAACAAATTCCTTGGCGCCGGGAATATCAAACTCCGAGAGTTTTTTGATTTCATCATTGTTGATGTAAATTGTGTAGCTGTCATCAATGGTGAAATTGATGTTGAGCGGAGCAAAAAGCGCTTCGGCATATTTAACTGCAAGGCGGCGGTTGTTGTTTTCAGTTGCGTCGCTTACTAGTTTATAATCCCAATCCTTATTCAGCTTGTTGTCGCTCCTAAAAAGCAAAAACTCCTTGTCGCTGCCGAAATGGCGCACAAGTGCGGAGGCGGGAAGATAAATGAAGTCTTCCATTTCCTTTTCCTCGAAAGTTTCGGTTTCCCGGTTGAGGATTTTTTTGGCCGCTTTGGATACGTAAACGTTCTGCCAGGACTTGGAGAATGGCAGTTTCTTTATAAGCGCGAGTGATTTTGCAGGATCAAATTGCATATAATTCTTAGAATAAGTCTAAAGGTTTAATAAATTGTTACCTAGCACGAGTAAATATAACTAAGCCATATGCATTTGAATAGGCAGATATTTCCTACTATAGGGAAAAAATTGCCGCTTCTTAACTAATTGTTTACCAAACTCATGATAATTTGGCTGTAACAAACATAAAAAACGCCCGTAAATATTATGAAAGAAGCTTTTGAATCAGTAAAAAACTTAGGCATTAAAAAAATTGCTGTACTTGGAGCCGCTGGCTTTGCCCTATTGGTTGGTCTTATAATAATGGCAACTTCTGTCTCTAGCGGCTCCTTGTCCCCCCTTTATACAAACCTGACTTTGGAGGACAGTAATAAAATTATTACCGAGCTGGATTCCAAGGGCGTTAAGTATGAAATGGCGGGCAGTGGTACGCAAATTTTGGTACCAACTGCGCAAGTATTGAAATTGCGGATGGGTTTTGCGGCGGAAGGCATTCCATCAAGCGGCACGATTATTGGTTACGAGATTTTTG
>JANPKH010000530.1:0-7653 GCA_031425935.1 Gammaproteobacteria bacterium
CGGTATATTTTTACCATTAGAAAAAAAAACGTTGCTGATGAATCGTTTGTGGAAAAGATTAAATGCTTGCCAGCTGAAAAATTATAATGACTATTATAATTTTATTGTCGGCAAACATGGCCAACAGGAACTAGCCCTGGCATTGGAACTTATTACTACGAATGAAACTTATTTTTTTCGTGAACAAAAACATTTTGATTTTATGTCGGAGCATATTTTACCGAAACATAAAACTGGCGATCAATTGCGGGTGTGGAGTGCAGCGGCATCGACCGGCGAGGAGCCTTACAGTATCGCCATGTTGTTGGCAGATCGCTGCGCCGCAAGCTGGGAACTGCTTTGCTCTGATGTCAATGCCAGTGTAATTGAGCAGGCCAAAATCGGCATTTACCCGGACTTACGGGTACAGAATATTCCTGAACACTATTTGCGTCGCTTTTGTCGGAAGGGAACCGGCCCGCAAGAAGGTTTTATCCGCGTGGTGGCCGACTTACGCGCGCGCGTAAACTTCTTTACCTTAAATTTAAATGTGAATATTGCCCATGACCTGGGAAAATTTGATGTGGTTTTTTTACGCAATATTTTAATTTATTTTGAAAATGATATTAAAGAAAAGGTACTTGAGCGAATTGCAGGAACACTTAAACCCAATGGAATTTTATTTATTGGACATTCAGAAAGTTTACACGGGATTACACAACGTTTCATTCCCATAAAACCGGCAATATACCGACTTACCTAACAGCTTTTGTGAATATTTTTTGGCCCGGTATTTTTGGCCAGTTATTATTGGACAGTTAAATGGAGTCAACGCCTCATTATCCACGCTTAAATATCCACCCAGGCGATTGGTATATTGGTAATAAATATCACAGTATTTACACGGCACTAGGTTCCTGTGTTTCATTAACGGCCTGGCATCCCGTGTTAAAGCTGGGCGGAATGTGCCACTTTATTTTGCCAGACTTACCTAAGGGCACAATTGATAAGGAAGAGAAAGCGGGACGCTATGGAAAAGCAGCTCTCGTGCTCTTGAAGAATGCCATATTGCAGCATGGCTCTTTGGCCGAGTTTCAGTTTGGTATATTTGGAGGTAGCGACACCATATCTCACTTTGGTATTGGCAAACAAAACATTCGTGTTGCGCAACAATGGCTCGACAAAGAAAAATTAATTGCCAGGCAAATTGATATAGGTGGAACTATATCCCGATCTCTAATTCTTACCATGTCTTCTGGCATGGTTGCAGTAAAACGTTATGAAATGCAGGCCATCAAAGTCTTGCCCACAAAGACCAATCAGAAGAGACCTGAGCAATGACAATAGAAGTAATGGTCGTAGATGATTCAGCCGTAGTACGTCAGGTGATGCGCGACATTTTAAATTCGGCACCCGATATTAATGTTTACGCAACGGCGGTTGATCCTATTCTTGCCATGCAAAAAATGGAAGAAAAATGGCCTGATGTGATTGTATTGGATATAGAAATGCCACGAATGGACGGACTGACATTTTTACGTAAAGTTATGGCAGAGCGGCCGACGCCTATCATTATTTGCTCGTCGCTTGCGGAAAAAGGTGCTGAATTATCTTTACAAGCACTTTCGGCGGGCGCGTTTGATGTGGTAACCAAACCACAACTGGGAGTCAAAGATTTTTTAATTACCGCACAACAATTACTGTTGCAAACAGTGCGCGCAGCAGCTACTGCCCGCGTAACAAAACGCAATCCAGAAATAACAAAAACTAATGCAGCGCAAAAAGTTCCACTAGTAGATTTAGTTACAGTAACAAACACAACAGATCGTATAACGGTAATAGGCACATCCACCGGCGGCACTCAGGCATTGGAAGAAATATTAACCAGGGCAACGCGTACTTGTCCCGGCATTGCCGTGGTGCAACATATGCCAGAAAAATTTACGGCTTTATTTGCACAACGCTTAAATAGTATTTGTCAGGTAGAAGTTAAAGAAGCCGAGTCAGGTGACAGACTAATTCCAGGGCGTGTCATCATTGCACCCGGCGGGCATCATTTAGAAATTCATCGCTCTGGAGCGCAATATGTTGCCAAAGTTTTTCGCGGCCCGGCAGTAAACCGCCACTGCCCTTCTGTGGATGTCTTATTTCGGTCGGCTGCTCAATCAGCGGGTCGCAATGTAACAGGAATTATTATGACAGGCATGGGCGATGACGGAGCACGTGGGCTTTTGGAAATGCGTAATGCAGGAGCGCGCACTATTGCGCAGGACGAAGCTAGCTGTGTAGTGTTTGGTATGCCTAAAGAAGCTATTAACCTTGGTGCAGCAAAAGAAATTTTATCGCTCTCGCAAATATCAGCAGCCTTAGAGGGATAATCATGAAAACTGCTTTGGCCGAATTAAGCGTCCTCATAGCCGACGATAGTATTACGCAACAGAAATGTGCCCAACAACTCTGTGCCGAGTTAGGGTTAGTTACTATTTATACGGCAACTAACGGGGTAGAAGCCCTCAAGGTCTTACAGGAAAATCTTATTGATGTAGTGCTCGTTGATTTAGAAATGCCAATCATGGATGGGGTTGAATTAATACATGCTATTGCTCATCACAAATTAACAACCAATGTCATTATTGTGAGCGCCAAAGATCCCATTTTAATTTCTAGTGTGGGCACCATGGCGGAAGCTGAAGGCCTAACCGTACTGGGCACATTTAAAAAACCTTTGCACCTGGATTTATTACAATGCAGTTTGCTGCATTTTATTGTGGGCTTACAGACGCAACACACCAAGCTCGCCACCGATCAATTGAAGGATGCTTCTACAGTAACAGGGGTAGAATTAAACCATGCCATTACCCACGGTGAAATGATATTGGCATACCAACCCAAGTTAACCGTACAAGGTTTAATACTGCGTGGTGTCGAAGCGCTTGCACGCTGGCAGCATCCGCAAAAAGGCCTTATATCTCCCACAGTTTTCATTCCTTTGGCGGAACGGCTGGGCTTAATAAATGCATTAACCCATCGGCTGTTGGCCATGGCATTAAATGAGAAAAAGAATTGGCAAAATATGGGTTTACGTTTTCATATTGCGTTTAACTTATCACCTATCTCGCTAGCCGACGAAGGTTTAGTGGATTGGATAATAGCCTTAACTCAAAAGTACGATGTATTACCGCAAGAAATCACTTTTGAAATTACCGAGAATGCATTTTTAAATGAACTGGCCTGTGCCATACGCACCCTCGCTCGTCTCCGCTTGAAAGGTTTTAATATTGCGATTGACGACTACGGTACTGGCTTTGCAAATGCGCAACAGTTATCACGCGTACCTGCGACCGAATTAAAATTAGACCGTTCACTGGTACACAATGTTTCAACGCGCCCACAACAACGGACTATTTTAGCCAGTTCAATAGACTTAGCTAAAAATTTAAAAATGATTACCGTTGCGGAAGGAGTTGAAACACTAGAGGACTACAAAGTCCTCCAGGAATTAGGTGCAGATCAGGCGCAGGGATTTTATTTTTCGAAACCACTTTATCCCAATGACTTGTTGGAATTTATTAAAACGGGACTTAGCAAAACTCGCGCGACGACTCGTTAACCCACATTAAAAAATGCTACTACCTCTTTTAACTGTTCTGATTGATCACTGAGTTCGCGTGCGGTTTGTGCTAACTCTTCTGAAGCTGCGGCATTTAGCGCGAGTAAATTAGTCTGGTACGCAATATCATCAATGATGCTAATTTTAGTGGCAATGAGAATTTGCTAACATATCTGCTGAACTTAATGCAACTCTAGACAAGGCTGCACAAATCTCATCCCGGAGATTCACTCATACATGCTCCCAGTTGGTCGCACCACCAAAACCGCCACAACTTCGCCCAATACTCGACGCTGACCTCCCCTTTTTATCGGCGCTATATGCCAGCACCAGCGCCCACGAATTAGCAGCATTGGATTGGCCTGACGAACAAAAAAAGTTTTTTATCCACTCGCAATTTCAACTGCAGCATCACCATTATCAGCAACAATTTCATTTTGCACAATTTCACGTTATTACAGCAAATGAACAAAATGTAGGTCGCCTATATTATTGCTGGGAAGATAACAACATACGTTTAATCGATATCGCTTTACTACCTGAGTATCGATATCAAAGCATCGGCGGCGTACTTATACGTGAACTCATGACACAAGTTTCTGAGCGCAACGGCAAAATACTGTTGCATGTTGAATTGCATAATCCGGCACGCAATTGGTACCTACAGCTAGGTTTTGTCGCGGGCACAGATGATGGCATTTATCAAAAAATGGAATGGCATCCTACGCAGCGCCACAAGCCCGTTATTGTTTGGTTCACTGGTTTATCGGGTTCAGGAAAATCGTCCACTGCACATGCCACTGAAGTGAGCAAAAAAATTTTATAAACTTGCAGGCAGTTGATCAACGGATTTTTTTCGCCCATTCAACAACCATCCAATCGGAGTCCAGCGCACCAACAACACATAACTCAACGCACCAACACCAAAAGTGATTGCGAGCGTCGCACCAAATTTTGCTAGCAAACTCCAGTCCTTATCCATTAAGCGATACTGCACAGACACAATCAATGGAAAATGAATCAGATAGATCCAATAAGAGCTTTCGGAAAAAAAACGCATGTATCGATTGTGAACATTCAGGTATTTTTTTCCGATCACCAAACAGACCACACTCATCCATACTGCAATATAAGCCTCCAATGTCACCTGAAATAATTTCAGTGAAAAGGCTATTTCTGCTGCAGGAAAGCTAAAAACAGTTGGCAAAGTACGATAGAAAACAACATAAAATAAAATACTCATCAACAACAGTATCACCCAGTAAGGATTTAATTCATCGATAGAATTTTTTTGTGAAAAGATAAAAATGCCTAAGCCAAAGAACAACCCAAAAAATCCAAACGACCACAACTGCGGGAAAAAACTATCGGGCGCCAAATAGGGTGCACCACCAAAAAACAACGCTGGAATTAATAGTGCTGGAAAAAAACACAATAAAAATAATGCCTTCATTTTTTGATATAAATGGGTAACCCACTCCCAACTAAGATAACTCAACGCCCAGGCCACCACACAAAACATCATTAAATTATACAAAAACCATAAATGCATAGTTGAAGGAGGTGGTGGCGGTGTTCCGGGGGTTGCCATTGCCTGTGCAATCAACTCCAACACCGGGGATTTGTGTTGTACAAATGACAAAACATGGATTATATCGGCCAGAATAGCAACCGCCACTATAGGAAAAAAGATAAGAAATGGAAATAAAACTCGCTTTGTGCGATTCCACAACATGCCTTTCATTCCACGTTTATTAATCAACAAAGCTACAAAAAATCCGGCGATAATGAAAAACAGCGGCATTCGAAAAATATGAAAAAACCAGGCAAAGATATCAAACCACTCTGATTGCTGCCTATCACCAGTCAACCATAATCCGTGAAGTTTAAGGCTGTAAGCCAAAGAAGCGTGAAAGATAACACCCGCCATCATTGCAAGTGCGCGCAGATTGTCAAAATAATGCAGGCGTGACTCAACCGTGGAGCTCATAATAACCACCATAATCGTTAGTGTAGGGGGAACCCTAAAGCAATATCAGGGCATGATGAATCGTTTTTTTACAAAAAAACTTTTTTTCGTGCTTGCAAATAAATCGTAATGGAAAGAATAATAATAATGGCGGAAATCTCTACCGTAAGAAGCCCTATCGATGTTGCAGTCCATACTATTTTATCGTCGTGAAAATATTCCATCATGCCAGGCATGCGTCCCATAAAATACATAAATGGATTGGTAAGCAAGGTAGCCGTTAACATGATAAACGTTGCCACTCCCTCTTTTTGTAATGCCATACCTGCAGACCAGCTGATGCAGTAGTTCAACAGAATATGAAAACATAAAATAATGCAATAGGGTAAAAATCCATTTGGCAGAGCCGTTGCCAAAAAAACAACGACAATACTCAGTAAAATTAACAACCAGGGCACAATAAATATCGACATATTAGCGCACAATTTTGCAAATGCATAAGTGCGCGGCGAAATGGGCAAGCTCATTATAAAAGGTAGGGTTTGCTCCTTTTTTTCATTGATAATGGTTGCAACAATCAAATGATTTCCCATGCCAATTAAAAAAACTACCAGCGATAATGCACCCAGGTAAAATTGCCATTCACCGAGATTAATAATAGACAATCCCAAGAATGCGGCCACCGTATAGGCCGCCACAATTTTCCGGCTAAGGTAGCAATCTTTTTTAATCAATTGCGGAATAATCGAATTGGCAAAAAAATGGTTCATATTCTTGCTCCCGTTTTCACATTGGCAATAAAAATTCTTTCTAAAGACATACGTTCAACATGGGTTATTGTTAAACCTTGCGCGGTTAATTGCGGAAGAATTGCATCATCAAATTGGTTCACCGCAATTTCAAACAAAGAACCACTTTGCTTCACATAACTCACACCAGGAATTGTTAGCTGAGCTGCTGCCATTGACCCCGTGCAAAGAATACGTCGCCACCGGTCGATATATATTTCTTTATCTTGCATATCAAGCAATTTTCCCTGGTGCATAAAAGCAATCGAATCTGATAGCTGCTCAACATCTTGTGTGTTGTGTGATGAAAACAAAACACTGCGATTTTCATCACGCAGAATAGCCGCCAACTCATCAAGCACCTCCATACGAGCAATGGGGTCCAAACCAGTCGTAGGCTCATCTAAAATCACTAGCTGTGGACGTCTCGCTAAAATTAACAATAAAAAAGCTTTAACGCGCTGTCCGTGTGAATAACCACTGAGCTTTTGTTCCGCATTTAAATCAAAACATTTGAGTAAATGCTCGGCGTAGGTTGCATCCCACGAGGGAAAAATGGATTGAATAAATTGCATATGCCAGCGCAAATTTTCGGTTTTGTACAACCGCATATCCTCCGATGCAAAACCAATATGTTGCTTGGCATGCACTTGTTGCTCTGGCAAGCGATAACCCAACACATCAACCGTGCCACTATCGGGCTGAACTAAACCCATCAACAGACGCAAGGTCGTGGACTTACCCGCACCGTTCACACCCACCAGCCCCATGATTTGGCCGACGGGTAATTGCAAACTCACATTATCCAAATAAAAATCGGAATAACGCTTACACACATTCTGAATTTCAATCGCATTTTGCATTGCATGGCCTCTTTGCATCTTACAAAAATTTAAGGCGGTAGATGTTGCACAAAAGCTTGCTTGATGAGCGCGACAATCTCTTTCTCACTCAAGCCCATTAGCCTCGCGGTTACTACCAACCCCTCCATATATTTTTCCAACTCCGCTCGCAGAAGATTGTTTGATGCACCTGGCATATCCGTCACAAACGAACCACGCCCTGGCTGCGTCACAATCAGACCTTCTGCCTCCAACTCGGTGTAAGCGCGCTTTACCGTAATCACGCTGACCTTGGTCGCCGCACTCAACTCCCGAATCGAAGGCAAAGGGTGGCCCCCAGGCCAATCACCCAAGCGAACTTTTTGCTTAATTTGCTCCATGATTTGCAAGTACATGGGGCGGCTATCGTTTTGCGAGAGAAACAACTCGTCAGTCACGCCCACCTCTATCTGTATATATACGATA
>JANPKH010000531.1:0-7512 GCA_031425935.1 Gammaproteobacteria bacterium
GCCGAATCTTTTAGAGAAAAAATATCCAGCGGCTGGGCACTCTTTGGGCTGGCAATTTTTATTTCCAAGTGCAGAATTAAGTAAGGATCCACGTGCTGACGTTATTCGAAGGCATCATATTCACACCACGACTATTCAACAACATGTGAAACAAGCTATCAAAAAATCGCATATTCACAAGCACGCCAGCTGTCATACGTTTCGTCATTCATTTGCAACACGTTTGTTACAAGCAAAATATGATTTAAAACAAATTCAGACGTTAATGGGACATACAGATATTCGCACGACTGAAATTTATTTACATGTGCTCGATGACTTGGGTGATAAAGTAAAAAGCCCGTTGGACGGATAGAGGCGGTGAAGAATTTAGCCGCCATAAAATGAAAAAGTATGGCGGCTAAATTTTGTAAATAAAATAATGCAGATATAAAAATTTATTGCGGCTATTGGTTAGCTACCATCTGAAATATTTGCGCTTTCTGTGGTTCATGATGAAGGTCACGCAATAACGAAACGAATAAATCAGTTTGTTCTTGAGTCTTAATATCTAGCTCTACACCAAATCCTTTTTGTGTTTTATGAATCACCAGAGCTTTCATTTCAACTCTGTGTAATTTATTGGCAGAACTACGGTTAAGTGGAAGCTCTAAGGAAACTTGATGCTCACAATCAATATTTGCAAAATCTGTTTCGATAAAAATACCGAATCGGTTGCCATTTCGAATGCGGCCAATGGCTACTGGAAATTTATGCTGATAAATCAAAATACTTAAATCACTTGCATACCGCTCTGTGCATCTATGTTCCATACTGCCCCCATATGTAGGTTGGATTAAGTTAAACGGTCGTAACGTGCCAAACGTGTGTGTAAATTACTACTTACATTTTCTGGTAATTGCTCCCAATGAAATTGCCACATCCAATTTTTTCCGATAGTGCCAGGCATATTCATGCGATGCTCACCATCTAACGCTAAAATATCTTGTAACGGAATAATGGCCATAGGTGCTACTGATGCGAGCGCCGCATCAATGAGTAGCCACGGCATTGTTTGCGTACTGGTAAATAAATACTCTTCGACTAATTGCTGCTGCTGTACTGAAAGTGTTTGATACCAACCGAGTGTCGTATCGTTGTCGTGAGTGCCTGTGTAAATAACATCGCTATGAGAATGATTGTGCGGCAAATGTGGATTTTTCATATTGCCATCAAAAGCAAATTGCAACACCAACATACCTGGTAAATTAAACTGATGACGCAGTGCTTCTACTTCTGGCGTAATGACACCTAAATTTTCTGCCACTAAGGGTAAGGATGGGAAAGCGGCGAAACAAGCCTTTAAAAAAGCTTCACCGGGCGCCTTAACCCATTTACCATGTCGCGCATCTTTACTGTCCCCGGGAATTTCCCAAAAAGCTTCAAACCCGCGAAAATGATCAATACGAATCAGATCGAACTGATTAAGCTGTGAACGTAAACGCTCTAACCACCAACTAAAACCGGCTTTTTCCATCGCTTGCCAATTGTAATGAGGGTTGCCCCAGTGCTGCCCTGTTTCCGAAAAATAATCGGGAGGTACACCTGCTACGGTAATAGTATTTCCTTCGGCGTCTAAATGAAAAAATTCTTGAGCTGCCCATACATCGGCGCTGTCATGCGCAACAAATATAGGTACGTCGCCAAACAAAGCTATATTTTTTTTGGCGGCGTATTGGCGCAATTGGTGCCATTGTTCGGCGTAGGCAAATTGTTCAAAAATATAAAGTGAAATGTCGGACCTGAGCGTTTCATGATATTGCTGCAAAGCTTCAGGGCTGCGTTTTTTTATTGCTTCTGGCCATTGATTCCACGCACAGTGATCAAAAAAATTACGCAGTGCCATAAATAATACAAAATCATCCAACCAATAGCTATTTTCTTTACAAAACTGATTAAGTTTTTCTGCTAGCTCTTCACCCTGCTCGCTCGCTATCAATATATAAAATTGATTTGCACACTCGGCACGAATCTTTTGCATTTTTGCGCTGGAAATTTCTGTAGCAATTTCCGTAGAACACCATTTGGTTTGTCGCGTTATCCATTTTTTTTCAACCAGCCAGTCGATGCTAATTAATTCAGGATTGCCCGCATGTGCTGATAAAGATTGATAAGGCGACAGATCGACATGGGTAGGGCCAGTCGGCAACATTTGCCAAACGCTAATGCCAGACTCTGCTAGAAAATCAATAAAAGTGTAGGCATCTTTTCCAAGAGTACCATGCAGCTGAGCGATAGAATGAGTGTGTGTAAAAGATTGTTTATTAGGTAGTGATGTTGGATGCAGTAATACGCCTGCACGTCGGTTTAAAAAAAGGGGTGAAATAGCCGCCATGTTTTTTTGCATAAGTATTAGTGTTCTACCCCTTGCTTGAAACTATTAAATTTTAATGATTGTTAGTTTAGCGATTTATTCACACTTTTTTTCACATTGAGTTTCATAAACCATTATGAATGAAAATAACTATTTATTAACTTATAAATTCAGATAATTATAGAATAATTTCGTGGCCCTGACGCATAACACCACCTGTGGCGGGTGAACCACCACCAATGCTGATAATAGCATTCAGATATTCAGGCGCTGGTATGTTGATGAGGTGATACAAATTTTTTAAATGTTGGCGATATAGAAATTCAAAATCACTCACGCTTTGTGATGGATTGTAATCACCGAACCACCAAAACCAGTCTGAGCCTTCACACAAAGCCAGCTGCTTTTCAATTTGTGCCAGCTGATCGGGTTTGAATTTCTGCATTGACAGAGCTAAATCAGTTGCTAACTTTGCTTCACACAACATATCCCAGCCACGGTTTTTATCTTTGTCGCCAATCCACGTGGAGAAGGTGCCATATACCCAGCTACCCGCCACCAGGTGCGGCATTGCTAAGGGCTCTGGTTGTTGAGTACCAATTAATTCACTGTAGGTTGTTAATTCAAGTTTTGGATGCTCACCGATGCGACGATACAAAGATTCTAAAAAGTAATAGGCATTTTCAGGAAAATATTCCCACGCATTTTCGCCATCCATTATCACCGAAATAACAGAGTTTTTTGGTTTGTCGCAAGCGTCAGCAATGGCTACCATGTGATTAATTAAATCACCCACTGCATCTTCCGCATGCCAGGTTGCATATTTAAAACCAATTAAATCTGACAAACCATCATCGCGAAAGAAACAATTAATATTGCTGTTAGCAAAGTTGTATGAGCGATGCAAACAAGATTTTTTAGCTTCCAATTCAGCGGCAATGGTTTTGTTGGCTGAATGTTTCAAACTGTTATGTAGCACCGAATCGCCAGTTGCAGTCCAATCAAACCCCGCCTCTTCTAACAAAGCCAAAGTCTCGTCACTTAAACCACCTTCTGATGGCCAGCAGCCTCGTGGAGTGTGGCCAAAATAATGTTGGAAAGTTTTTATGCCTTGTGTCAAATGCCATTTGGCGCGCGTTTTACCACCCGCATAATGGGTCGATATAGGTAAGGTTACATTTGGCCAAGCCTGGTTTGCAGAATGAATATCTAACAGCAAGGGAACAATCGGATGTGCGTAAGGGCTCATGCACATTTCAATCTGATTTTTATCGTAAAGTGCTTTATAGCGCGGCCCAATTGAACGAATTTGTTCGCCAATAATTTGCAACAAATGGGCTCTATCTTGCTGTGAAAATCCACGGCCTTTATTTTGCCACGCTTGTACGTGCATATCTGTTCGCCGCAAAGTTTCACCCAGCCAACTCAGGTGATACCAAAAACCTAAATCAATTAAAAATTGTTCATTCAGATACTGTGCTAACCAAGGCTTCTCACTAAGTGAATCAACGGTATCCGCTAATTCGCGATAAATCGGAAAGCGTTCGATCATGCGCTCGCGATTAGCTCGCAAATATTTTTTGGCGAGGTCTATGTATGCCGCAGTACCAGCGACAGGAAGATTGGTTGAAACAAGCGATGCTAGAACAGCATCTTTTATGGTTTCATGAGTATTAAAGTATTTATTAATTTGTTGTCCGTAGTCGTCCAACTGTTCTAATAAAATTGGCGCAAAATTAAATACGGCGCGCGCTTTTGGTTGTGCTTCCAAGTGCGCAACCATATCAACATAATCTTTCAGAGCATGAAGATATGTCCAGGGAAAATAATATTCCCCGGTCATAATATTGCGATAGTCTGGTTGATGCATATGCCAACAAAATACAACTTTCATTTTGTTATTTACAGGCATGGAACTCTCCTCAATCAAACAAACGAACTGGCCTCAATCAACACGAACCGGCCTCAATCAACAAGAACTCGCCTTAGTCAACATAACCCAGCATTTCGGGAGTTACTAAAACAACGCCTTTAGGCGACACAAAAAAACGCTCACGATCAGCTTTTTCGTCGTAACCAATCACTGTGCCTTCAGGAATTTTGCAGCGCCGATCAATTAATGCTTTACGAATTTTACTGTTACGCCCAACTTCAACGCTTGGGAAAAGTACAGAGTCAGTAATATCGCAATACGAATGCACGCGTACGCGCGGAAAGAGTAATGAATGGCGTACTGTTGAACCGGAAACAATACAGCCACCAGCAATTAAAGAATCTACTGCGTAACCGCGACGGCCTTCATCATCGAATACAAATTTCGCCGGAGCAACTTGTTCTTGATGTGTCCAGATGGGCCACTCAGCATCGTACAAATCTAATTCAGGTGTTACGCTGGTTAATTCGAGATTGGCTTCCCATAGCGCGTCAACAGTTCCTACATCACGCCAATAACCTTCTCCACCGCTAATAGGATCGCGAAACGGAAATGCAGTAACGCGATGCGATTTAATCATTGCCGGAATAATATCTTTACCAAAATCATGGGATGAGCTTGGATTTTTTTGATCTTTTAATAATTCACTGAAAAGAACTTTAGTGCTAAAAACATAGATGCCCATAGAGGCAAGCGCTTTGTCCGGTTTGCCGGGTAAGTGCTCAGGGTTCGCAGGTTTTTCGGTAAAGCGCACAACGCGATTATCAGCATCAATATCCATCAACCCAAAGGAGGAAGCTATGTCGAGTGGTACTTCAATGCATCCAACGGTGATATCAGCACCGCTTTCAACATGCGCCGCAATCATGGTGCCGTAATCCATTTTATATATGTGATCACCGGCAAGAATTAAAACGTATTCAGGATTGTGTCGGTCAATAATATCGAGGTTTTGTAATACAGCATCAGCAGTACCCATATACCATGATTCATCTAACCGTTGTTGCGCTGGTAGCAATTCTACAAACTCACCTAACTCACCACCAAGAAAACCCCAGCCACGTTGAATGTGACGGTCCAGTGAGTGAGATTTGTACTGCGTAAGTACACTGATGCGACGAATACCAGAATTCACGCAATTTGATAGAGGAAAATCAATAATGCGAAATTTTCCGCCAAAATGCACTGCGGGTTTTGCGCGCCAATTAGTGAGATGATGAAGACGAGAACCACGCCCTCCTGCAAGAATAAGTGCCAAAGTTTTTTGTGTTAAACGGCTAACGAAGCGACCAGAAGTTTTATTAATACTCATTTACAGCGTTTTCCTATTTTGTTAATGGCAAGTTTAATCTTGACGGTTAGTATGTAGTTTTTCATTGAGCAATATCAATGCCAAACGAAATATTCAGCGCCTAACTTATTTATAAAAAATAAATGCCTCTTTTAAAAGCATTTTTCATTGTATCTGTATTACTGGCATTGAATCTGCAAATATTTCGTTTGCACACAATATTTTTTGCTCTACTTTGTGTCATCACTATGTTTTACTCTAACCCTACTGTTTTTCATTTTAATGAAATAATTTTATTCATAGTATTTTGCGTTATGATTTATGCGCCAAACTGAAGGTTTTACACAACCTAGATTTTTCAGCTAACCTTACTCGCTTACTATAGTTAGACGCTTACTGTAGTCGCTTACTTTAACTTTATAGGAAAATTTGCATGCTCAGTGTCAAGCAAGATCAACCTTTATCTAGTGATCTCCTGCGTATTATTGCAGCCACACACCACGACCCTTTTGAGGTTTTAGGTAAACACCCGCTTAAAGAAACTACTGTTCTTGCAGATACTGTCATTAGAGTTTTTTTGCCGGGTGCCCGCTCTGCATCGTTGCTAGCCATACATCAAAACATTTCTCAAAAACAAAATTTCCAGCGCATTGAGGGCACTGATTTCTTTGAATGGTATGGCTTGGGTAAAACGATACAAGAGCATTATCAAATCGAATGGTTTGATCGCCATAATAATTTACACACAGAATATGATCCCTATTCTTTTGCCCCACAACTGGGCGAACTGGATATTCATTTGTTTAATGAAGGGCAACATTGGAACATTTATGAAGTCTTGGGTGCTCACCCACATCAAGTGAACGGTATTGATGGTGTCCTGTTTGCAACCTGGGCGCCCAGTGCGGAGCGCATTAGTGTTGTAGGTGATTTCAATGAATGGGATGGTCGTCATCATCCTATGCGTGTGCGTGGCGGCAGCGGCTTATGGGAGGTATTTATCCCAGGTTTACCTATGGGTTCGTTTTATAAGTATGAAATCCGCAATCGCAATACCCATGATGTATTTGCAAAAGCAGACCCTTATGGCCAAGCATTTGAGCTGCGCCCTAAAACATCATCCATTGTTATTGCTCCCAGCAAATATCAATGGCAAGACAGCAGCTGGATGAGGGCACGCACGAACTGGGACTGGCAACATGCGCCCCTATCGGTCTATGAAGTGCATTTATCCTCGTGGCGCAAAGGGGATGGCAATCAGTTTTTATCTTATCGCGAGTTGGCGCATCAGCTGGCCGATTATGTAAAGTCTATGGGTTTTACGCATATCGAAGTCTTACCTATTACCGAGCATCCCTTTGATGATTCCTGGGGCTACCAAACCACCGGCTATTACGCACCGACGAGTCGTTTTGGTACACCTGACGAATTCCGTTATTTTGTCGATCATCTCCATCAAAACGGTATTGGTATCATTCTCGATTGGGTGCCCGCACATTTTCCGAAAGATGCTCATGCCCTCGCCCGTTTTGACGGTAGCGCACTTTATGAACATGAAGACCCACGCTTAGGTGAGCATCGCGATTGGGGCACACTGATTTACAATTATGGCCGAAATGAAGTGCGAAATTTTTTGCTGGCCAATGCTTTGTTTTGGCTTAAAGAATTTCACATTGATGGTTTGCGTGTCGATGCTGTGGCTTCGATGTTACACCTTGATTATTCGCGAGAAGACGGCGACTGGATCCCGAATATTTACGGTGGCAATGAAAACCTTGAGGCTATGGCATTTTTAAGCCAACTCAATGTGCTTTGTCATGGCCAGCACCCCGGCACCTTAGTTATTGCTGAAGAGTCTACTGCATGGCCGCAAGTAACACGTCCCACTTGGGTTGGCGGGTTAGGTTTCTCTATGAAATGGAATATGGGCTGGAT
>JANPKH010000532.1:0-14705 GCA_031425935.1 Gammaproteobacteria bacterium
GTAAAAACAACTTTGTTCGAATATTAAACATTTTTCGCGATCCTATGCGAATTCTAGCTCAGTTTAATAACACGAAACTAATTCTATTCAAATAGGAACGTGCAGTTTCGAAAATAATTTTACATCGGGGGTTTTTCTACAACTTAAATTGCATCCAGCCCACGAAGTGGGCGAGTTTGAGCGACTTGTTAAACCGCTGTTGATTGCTACCAAAGTTCACTATGAGTTACCAGAAAACGTATTGAATACAAAAAATAGTATGTGGCCTAATAGGTATTTCTATTGCCCAATAGTAATTAGTTGAATCTCACACTCTTTGGTTGATAAACCAGAAAAATCCGAGCAAAAAAAGAATATAAACATCATTACGCCACAGAGCTCACACTTATTTATGGTTAATGCAGATATTGGTTTAATCGAGAGAGTGCTTGAGAACCTCATCGATAATGCCATTCGCTACACGCCCACAGGGGGCAACATTCAATTATCGCTAGCACAGGAAACAGACAAAGTTGAGGTTGCCATCAAAGACAGCGGCATAGGTCTAACGGAAGAAGATATTCCGCATATTTTCGAACGTTATTACCGGGGTCAAAAGCCTACCGAATACCAGCATCAAAGCACGGGACTGGGGCTCGCCATAGTGAAGCGTATTTTGGAATTACATAACAGCATCATTAGTGTTGAATCACAACTGAATCAAGGCACTTGCTTTACTTTTCCACTGGCAGTTAATGCACAAGACAACAGCGAGAAAAAAGTTGCGTAACTTATTAATGAGTTTATATTCTTTCGAGCAAATATTTGATTTCATCTAATACAAACCAAGGGTCATAACTACATATTTCATGAGGAGACATTTTTGAAATAATATGTTTTGAATTTTTAGATAATTTTGTAATGCTTTTTTGAAGCTTATTATGCTCTTCGTTAAATATGTTAATGCCCTCATAACTCATTTTATTTCTTCTAATTTTTGTTAAAGGGATGCCTCTTGATATTACAGTAATGGGCATATTATTGACGAATGAAAACTTCCTAGCTGATTCTTGTCCCTCAAAATAGTCCTCATAAAATGTTTTAGAAGTCCATTTTATGATGCCATCCATGATCTCCCAGTCATTTTTGGTCATTCTGTTTTGGAGATGCGGAATCCAGTCTTCGTGAGCGACGTCTATAAATAGAACCGCCTTAACGTCAGAAGGGTATTTCGAAACATAACCTCTTGCAATAAAACCACCAAATGAATGCGGAATCAAAACTAAATTTTCCCATCCTCTTTTTTGCTTCAATTTATGCAATTCTTCGACAAGATCATCCATTTTCCTTAAGTGCGGCTCTTTGAATTTACTAGCTCCAATACCTGCACGGTCATACATGCATATTGTGCCCTTTCCTTGGTATTTGTGGTACACCAAATCAAAAGATGAGTGTACATCCAACCCGCCTCCTGCCATTAGGATAATAGTTGGCGAACCGCTCCCCTCACATGACCAAGCGATACTATTTCCCATGATGATTTCATAACTAAAAGGATGCTCTTCGTTTGCAAAACAACATTCAGTCATGAAAAAAAACACGCACGCGATTAAATATTTCATTTAATTTCCTTAAATTTTATGAAGAACAATGGTTTACGGTTAAGTTTTATATTTTTACAGATAGAACTACCGGCGAAGATGTTTTGCGCAACGCTACATTATATATAGATTTTCCTTGGTGCATGAGACTGCATGTGATTTCCAGTGAGGTGCTGGAGCCACCCCAAGTAAATGGTCCAATAAATTTATAAGAGCCATAGATTTCGGTTTTACGGTGTTTTAATGTGAGTAAGCCTTTTTCATTTGATATTGGTTTTCCGTTATTTATTTCTTCGGCAAGAATTTGACTAATTGAATTTTTTCCAGAGATTCCGAAGCAATAGACGCCGACACCTTCAACGGGATTACCGTTTAAATTATTTATAATAAATAGAAATTCTCGTCCTTGGCTTTGGCCATGCCAACTAGCTGAACAACCTGAAATTAATACCGCAAACATGATTGAGATGATCTTCATTTTTTTCACTTAACAGTTTATTAAATATCACCAACTATATAACTCGCAGGATTTAATTCCAATTATTTTGTAGTCCCATTACATAACTCAGTATTTGTGACCTTTTCAGTCAACCAACTAACAAGTGGAATATCGCAGGGAATGGGCATCTAAACTATGCGTTGTGAAGCACTGAATGAAGTGGCACGTAAAACATCTATATATAAACAGGTGGCACTCTACCAAGCAGAACAAATTTTCAAACTGTCACAATTGCTTTATATGCTAATGGCTTTGCATATTAAAAAGTGACGCACACCAATGTTAAGGAGTTATGGCGATGATTTACCCCAATAATAAAAAATTAATTATCCTCGATGCTGATGGCACAACTATAGACGCTTATAACGCCATCGAAAAATCGTTTACTGCGCATGGCATGAATTTAGGCGACGAGGAGAGCTTTCAAAAGCGTCACCATATTTTTAAATACCTGGGTGGCATTAAACAGTTTCCTGCTAATCTGCGCAAAAATATTACTACCGCAAATCGCAAAAAAATTGTTGGAACCCTCACTAATGTTTATCGCAATGATGCGGCTCTGTACCCTGGCATTACCGATTTTATTAGTCATCTCATTGCAGCACCTGATGTCATTGTAGGCATGGTTACGCGCAACATTTGTAATGAACCACTGGAAACCTTACGCCAATTATTTGCTCGTCACTCTATTGATATTGGCCAGTTCAATTTTTTGGTACATGTACCCATTGCAGAAAAAAAGACTATTCATTTTCGCAACGTGCGTGAAGAGTTTGGTGTAAACCCGGCAAAGGCTTACGTGTGCGGTGATGAGAATAAAGATTACGTGGCGGCGATTAGCACTGGCATGCACCCGTTTATGGCGTCCTATGGCTTTGAAAATTATTTGCGGTTGACGGACAAATTTGAAATTTCCCCCGATATTATTTCGCGTACTCCAGGCGAATTGATTGAGCGTGTGTTACACGCGTTGGATATACAACAATAAAAAACCCCCGCCGAATTTTTAATTCGGCGGGGGTTAATTTGCTTATTAATGTACTAGTGAGTGCGAAGCAAAGAATACTGTTCAATTCAAAACTCGCCGTAAATACATCCTTGTAGGCTCGAATCGGCATCCCTTCGCGATCCAGTCGCTTCGAGAAACTTCCTACATCCATGTAGGTCGTCCATGCCTCGGCTTTGGCTTCCTGCGTCGCCCTACGCCTAAATCCATTTAGGCGTCATTCAAACAGTATTCTTTAGTGGTGTCTCGTAAGAACGCGATTTTCAGCTGTTATCAACTGCGCGATTCGCGTTTAACAAACTTCCCTTGTATAACAAATAAAAATCCAGCAAATAACATAAGTGCCCAGATAGGCATTGCAGGAATTTTTTGCGTGCTAGTTATTGGAGGAAACGACAACGGGTTGAGCGGATCGTATTCACCGGAATCAACTGCACCATTATGATTTTTATCCTCCGCACCATCATTAGCACCGTCATTATCGGTATCAGCCACGGTTGGCAAAGTTACAGTGGCGGGGTTTGCGTCAGCTACAAAAATTGCGAGATTGGTTCCCGATAAAGGTCCTGCACCATCAGGATCGGCAACACCAGTAGTAACCCCTTTTTCAGTACCGTCTTGAATGCCGTCACCGTCCGTGTCTGCCACAGCTGGATTCGTTTCGCCGACATTGACAACACCGTTACGGTTGGCGTCTTCAATGCCATCGGCAATACCATCGTCATCAGAATCCACGTCTTGTAGATTGGTGCCGAGGGTAGTTTCTATGCTGTCAGTCAGACCGTCGCTATCCAAATCGTTTAGGTTAAGCCCAATTACAATTGGGTCGTGGTCTGACGAACGATATGGTGTTGCGGTGTAGTAATCCGGGCCACAAGTTGCGCAAATGGGCTGCTTGAACTCTTCGTTGTAATCGATGATTGAAGGTTCATCTGCGTTGATGTGCCAATGTTTTACGCTAGCAATTTTCGAGCTCAATGAGGCAGTAGATATGGCGTGATCTAAACGCCCTGCTGTGCCATCGAATACATAGGAATAACCGAAATTATTGAATGCACCGACTTGATCGACGTAGCCATTGCTGGTCAGATCAAAAATCGGATCTTCTTGTGCGTAAGCGTTTAAATCGCCAATGATTAATGCATCCGCACTGCCATTCGCGGCAACCCAAGTCCGCAAACGTTGTGCTTGCAAGGTGCGCAGGCCGTTCCAGCAGGCTTGACCATCGCCAGATTCTTCATTCGCTGGATCAGTGCCTGCTGCAGGGCAACTGCCTTTGGATTTGAAATGGTTTACGACAACGGTGACTTGCTGGCCGTTAGGCGCAGCAAATTTTTGCAACAAGGTTGGGCGGTTGTTGATGGCGTCGATGTCACTTATTGGGCTGCCAACCAGCGTGACTGCAGCAGGTTTGTAGATCATCCCCACTCGAATCGCGTCAGTACCCGTGCCTTGGCTTGGTAATCCCAATACTGCGTAAGTCCCCCCACCTGCAACAGCATTTAGGCCATCCACAAGATTTTGCGCAGCAGTGTTGCCATTGTTTTGAAGTTCCATTAAACCGACGATATCAGCATTTATAGCAAGTATTGCCGGGATGATTTTGTTGCGTTGACGGTTGAACTCGGCAATGTTGTTGGCACCGCGGCAATTCGCCGCAGCAACCGCACCACCGAGTGAACAGCCCTGCCCCGTTTCACCGAAGGCAGTATTGCCGTTGGTAAAAGTGGTGAAGTAGTTCAACACGTTAAAGCTAGCAACTTTGATATTGCCGCCTACAGTTTCGGGCGCGGCAGTGCGGGCATTGGCACGAGTAAAGCTTACGGTTTCGGTCGGATGAATTTTGTAGTCGCCAAACCCGGTGTTGCTGTTAGTGGCCAAGCCGTAGTCGATAACACCTGTTACTGAAGCTACGGTGTCGCCTGCGCGCAAGGTGTTATCCAAACCAATGTAAGGCGTGGGGTTGGGGTTTTGCAATGAAGTGCCATCGTCTAACAAAATGCGACGACGAGCATTTTCATCGGCCAACGCTATAGCTTGAGCAGTATTCGGGCGAAATTTGTTCGTGGGGTTTTCCATACGTCCATTCACTGACAAAGTCACTTGACCATACCGACCTTGATAGAAGTTTTGCGACGCAGTAAGTGGGCCGGTCAGCGTCACTAACATACCTTCATAACGCTCCAAATCATCATTGACCACTTCTGGCAGGGTAACCGAAACAGGTGCAATGCTATTGCCAGACGACGTAACGCTAATGCCAGTTGGGCCAGTTAATTGGGTAATTTTGTGAGCCAGGGTATCGGCATTTGTGGCAGCGCCGGTGTTGAATTCAGCAACTGTCGCGCTAAGTTGAATCAACTGCCCGGCAACTACGGTCGGTGCAATACTGGTGAAAACTAAAATCCCGTCGGACGTAGCCGCATTTCCATCACCGGTAGGATATTGCATATAAAACGTGTTGTTGGTAACGCGTGTCACAACACCACTAGTGGTCACAGTTTGCCCCAGGAGCGCGCTTGAAGTGCCTGTGCCTTGAATTTGGTAAATGGGTGTGGTTGCGGAATCATTATCGGCGATCGTGATATTTTGCACAGCGGTTCCCAAGCTGTAGCCAGCGGGAGGATTGTTTAACGTTAAGATTGCTGTTTCCGAACCTTCTGCTGATGCATCATCCACCACTGCGAAAGTCACAGAGCCGGTAGTTTGGCCATTAAGAATTGTGATGATGGTATTGCTTAATGTGTAGTCGGCAGCGGTTATGTTAGTGCCAGTGACTGCCACATTAATGGTTTGGTTACCAGTAACGGCTGCAGAGGCTGTGGCAGTCACTGTGACAACAGTTTGGCCAACTTCTGAAGCGCTGTTGGTAGTAACAGAAAGACTGATTGTCGCCCCACCGCTGCATGGGTTTAAAGCGGTAGCGGTGTTGCGCGGAGTCGGCGTAGCTGCAACAAAGTCGCTACTGTTGGTGTCGGTATCTGTACAACCGCCACTAGCGCGAATCACAGCTGTAGAGTTGCTTGGGGCAGGAGTTGGGCTCGTCTCCGAACAAGTAGCAGTCGCTCCATAGCCGGCAAAATCTACTACTCCAGCAGTGGGGCAACTGCCCGTTAGGACTGTAGTGTTGTTTACCAATGCTACCTTGCCAGCAGTACCACTCATGGCAATTGTGCCGATCAAGTCTGCCGTAGGTAAAGCAACTCCTGAACCTGCACCAGCTGCTTGTTGCACCAGATAATACTGACCCGGCGCCAAAGTAACGTTGCCCAAATTAGTTTTGTTCGTCCAACTTGTTCCCGCTGCAGAAGCATATTGCACTGACCAACCACTCAAGCTAACTGGAGCGGAGCTGGTATTAAATAATTCGATAAAATCGTGAGTAAAAGGTGCGCCCGTATTACCGCCGCCACCATAAACTTGGCTGATAACAATATCGGGGCTGGCAGCATTTGCCATTGGTAATATATTCAGCGCGGCAAGTGCGGCCAACGCCAGCGTATGGAATTGTTTTCTAGACATGATTTCTCCAAGCAGGCTAAAAGCTTCAGTAAGGTGATAAATTTGTTCTGCAGTTATTTTGCTTCACGCAAACCAGAAATAGATTTGATCGCACTGCTGTAGTCCAAAACGGATGAACGTTGAGACGTTACTCAACGTATATGTAGCGGATGTAAATCTTGTTACCAATTAATTAAACTTTATTGACAACACAGCGAAGAAATTAAATTGGAAAATTACTTTTATTTTAAAAAAAGCAACACACAAAATACTTGATCGAAGCGCTTGGCATTCGCAAAGGAATGTGTGCTGCAATTTGCTATTTTTTGTTTATACAACTTTCCCAAATTTCCACATTCTGAAAAATACAAAAAATAATCCAATCAGTAATAATGCCCACCAAGAGTCAACAGGCACTTGAGCAGCTGTAACGGGTACAAGGAAGCCGCGCATTTCGCCACCACCATTATTTGCGGTGTGGATATTGATGTAATACTTGCCGTTAAATAGATCTGCTTTCTGCGCGGCAGTGAGAGTAAGAGGTGCGGTTGTAACATTCCCACCGGTAACAGCATTGCTGGATCGGGTCAAATTGAAAACCACGCCAGCTGTTTGTATAAAGCCGGCACCGTTGTTGCTCAGTGTCGGCCCGTGAAGGTGAGAGCCGGTAGACAAACTACTTAAGTCGATAAAACCTTGAGAGCTGCCCCAGCCGACGTTTACTGTAAGGACGTTAGTAACATCGTCAAAGAAAATACCTGCGCCAATTTCACCCCCTGTACCACCAACCACTGCGGTAGGTTCATTTTCTGGAAGTAAACCAGCACCGGCAGTGCCTTTAAGATCAAACGCAATGGTAGCCGCATTAGCTGAGAAAGATCCTATTGCAATAACTGTAAGAAGTAACAATTGAAATAATTTCATGTGAGTTCGCCTGCTTAAAATGTTGCTAATATCCTGTCGCTAAAAAAACAGGGATGAAGAATGCAGGGGTATCATTAACATGATTTTATGTAATCTACATGAACACAAAATTACATCTATATTTCATTGGGCTTAGGAAGATTTATTGCTAACGAAATGAATAAAAAAATCGCTCGATTTTACAGATAAAAATGCGCCATTAATGGGTAATAACCAAACTCCACCGATTTCCATAAACACCACCCATCTCATCATTAATGGCATAGGCAATTCTTTTCCGGCATAGTTTTGTGCGGCTGTATGAAAAACTTCTTCAATATGACTGGCTAATAATATCGGTGTCGTTAATGCCAACAGAAGAAGCATAATAACAAGCCCAAAAATAATCTGAGTTACTTGTTTTTTGAATGTTGTTGGCCAAGAAAACAAAATTGTAAATAAAATAACAATAGGTACCAGCGCATGCATAAGGGTACCGCTTCCAGTAACGCTCGTACCTTTTGGCGCTATTGGGATATTAAGACGGTAAACATCTTCAGTTGCTGTCGCCACTATTGCTATTATTTTTCCAGTTTGACTAGTATTAATATTTAATTCGGCACTGTAATTATGCGCAACAAGATTTGTCCAAAACGATAAATAGGGCAGCAATATATGAATAATCCATTCGCCGCACATAAAGAAAAAAATGGACACAAACAACCAAGCTACTACAAGTTTTAAAGCTATGAGGCGTAGAGCTATGAATTTCACAGGAGTAAGTCGCGCAGAAGTATTATCTAAGGGTTTTGCGGTCATTGTTTTCTCTTCGCTGCGTACTGCGCCCAACCCGCGAAGAAAAGACAACTTATAATAATGATAAAAGTAGGTGCAAAGTAGGTATGAATTGGCGTAAACCATTGGCTGTGATAACTCATCACAAAATATAAACCTACGATCCTTAATAGATTGATCACTACCAATAAAGCAATGCCACTCACAAGCCCAACAATTTTGTCTTTAAATGAAGCGGAAAAAGTAATGATCGCAGCAGCCAATAAAAAAATGGTACCTGCCCCATCACACCCTCGTACAATTTCAAGAGAAACTCCGTTGGACAACAGCATATTCCGGGCAGCTATAGCATTCTCACCAGCGTGTAAGAAATTAATGATCCCAACGCAAGGTGATGCTAAGCCGTAATGATAAATAACATCCACTAAAAATAAATCTGGAATTTTAAAGTACAAAAATTCAAACAAACCATAAATCAATGCGAACATCACTACAAACCACCCAACTCGATAAGGTGGATAGCTACCTACTATAGATGCATTTATAGATTCATTATTTTCCGCGTTCATTCGGGTAAGAAAATTCCCAGAGTGGTGAAGATGTATAGGCGTCCTTGCGGAGGCAGCAGCGTTTGTAGCACAAAACGAATTATATTTACTGGATGTGATGTTTTTGTGAATTGCTCAATACCTCGTTCACTACCGAGTTGCAAATTGGAGTAAGCTTTAAACTGTAACAATTGCGAAGTATGATTTTACGCGTCAAAATAACCTTTCGAGTTTGGTATGAGTCTGATTGATGCAGAGCTTTTTCGGCGCATTCACAGTGATTTTCTCGATAATTACGAGGAAGAGCTTGAGCTTGAGCTTGATGATCGCATCCGTTTTCACAACCCCGAATTAGCAGCTTTAATCAATACGCAAGAGGATAAAGAATATCGCCAGCTTTATTTTCGTGAATTATTTCGCTTGCAAGGTGAACTTGTAAAATTACAAGACTGGGTGGCTAATACAGGTCACAAAGTGGTAGTTATTTTTGAAGGACGCGATGCCGCAGGTAAAGGTGGCGTTATTAAACGCATTACACAACGTCTTAACCCTCGCATTTGTCGTGTTGCTGCTTTATCAGCGCCTAACGAGCGAGAACGTACTCAATGGTATTTTCAGCGTTATGTTTCGCATTTACCCGCAGGCGGCGAAATTGTTTTATTTGACCGCAGTTGGTACAACCGAGCTGGTGTTGAACGCGTTATGGGCTTTTGTGATGATGAGGAATATGAAGAATTTTTTAGGGCGGCACCTGACTTTGAAAGAATGCTAGTTCGCTCTGGCATTCAGGTAATTAAATACTGGTTTTCAATTTCAGATGAAGAACAAAATTTACGATTTCTTGGGAGAATTCACGATCCTTTAAAGCAATGGAAGTTAAGCCCCATGGATTTAGAATCGCGTAGACGTTGGGAACTTTACACGAAGGCCAAAGAAATTATGCTGGAGCGAACCCACATCCCGGAAGCACCTTGGTGGGTTGTTGAAGCCGTCGATAAGAAAAAGGCTCGCCTTAATTGTATTCATCACCTACTTCATCAAATGCCTTACGAAGAAATCAAACGACCTATTATTGACTTGCCCAAACGCGAATACCACGACGATTACACCCGCCGCCCAATTCCTGCTGAAATGTTTATTCCTGAAGTTTATTAAAATTTACTAAACCGCATCAAGGAATCCCTATGCCAGAACTTATCGCCCCGCCACAAAAACATATGTTTGGCGCTTACGGCATCTGGCTATTTAAAGAGAGTCATCCACAAGTTATAAAAATAAAATTAACCGCGACACCCAGTGTTCACGGCGATCGTCATTGGAATTCCAGTTACTTGCTTATGGATTATTTCACCATCAATGCGCCTGCAAAAAATTTACGCGTTCTCGATGTGGGCTGTGGCTGGGGACCGATTTCAATTTTTTTAGCTAGCAAGGGCTGCAAGGTAACGGGCATGGACGTTGACAAAGATGTTTTTTCATTCTTAGTTGCACAAGCTGAAACCAATAACGTAAAAATTAAAAAACTAACCTGTTCAATGAAAGATATGAAAAAAAAAGATTTAGAAAATTTTGATGTTATTGTAGGTGGCGATATTTGCTTTTGGGAGGAGCTTGCAGATGAATGGTTCGCCTTGCTAAAACGTGCTGCGCAAGCCGGCGTAAAAAAAGTAGTTCTTGCAGACCCAGGTCGCAGTCCGTTTTTTGCTTTAACGGAAAAATGCAAAGAACGCTGGAACACTGATTTACTAAGTTGGTATGCAGTAGAACCAAAAAAAACCAAAGGCAATTTAATGATAGTTGAACTTAACTAATAAAATTTGTTATGTCTGTCTGCGCACAAATTAATTTTAACGAATGTAATATGCCGCATGTGGGCCACCATACCAATGAGCTCGTAGTAAAGAATACTGTTCAATTCAAAACACGCCGTGAATATATCCCTATAGGCTCTAATCGGCATCCATGCCTCGGCTTTGGCTTCCTGCGTCGCCCTACCGCCTAAATCCATTTAGGCGTCATAAGGTTTTGAATCAAACAGTATTCGTTATTTGTGCCCCGCTAGTATTTATCAAATATTATTAGCCCCCAACCCTTCTTACCCGTTCAACCCTTCCCCTTTAACTCTTCCCGGTTAGCAGAGAAAATTTAATCCCAATCCCCATCAACCCAAGCATTGAAAGTGCAAACGCCCAAGGTGGAAGCAATGGAATTTGTTGGGTATCACTCATCGTTATTATGCCCACAGCGGCGCGAATATCGAGCCTTGGGGTAGTAAGGTTGTTGCGAGAATCAGAGACTAATGTATCGCTAAAACGCAAACGTGTTTCAAGCTCAGCAAGCGTTAAATCGGGATAAGTGGATTTCAGCAATGCCATAGCTCCGGTTACATGCGGAGCAGCTTGCGAGGTTCCTGATAAAGTTGCGCCGCCAGCAGTAATCATAACGCCGGGCGCCAGCAAAAATAAATATGATGCGCTATTAGAAAAGCAACCAACTTGATCGCTTCTGCTAGTACTATCTGTGCACATAGACCAATTTAACCCACCCACATTTGCATCGTAAACTGCACCTATTGCAAGCACACCCGGCGTACAAGCTGGTGAAGCAATACCATTACTGTTTGCATTGTTTCCTGAAGAAGCAATGACAGAAATTCCTGCTGCTTTTGCGTTATTCACCGGTGTAGAAAAAGAATTAAAACTTGTGCATGGCGAACTATATGTCGTGCTGCTGCCAAAACTCATATTGAGTGCGACAATATTATAAGTAGCACGATTGGCGATAACCCAATTAATGCCAGCGATAGCATCTGAGCTTGAAATGTTTGCGCCATTCATTATATCGAGCCCGATAATATTAGCCGCAGGTGCAACGCCGAGTGCAATAGCCGCCACATTAGTACCGTGACCGATGATATCTAATGCACCATCATTTGGTGAAATGTCTATCGCCGCACTTACATGACAACTTGCAGGAATATTAGGTGAGGTACAACTACCAAAAGCAGCTTTAGTGTAATCAACGCCGCTATCAAGAATAGCAACACTCGTACCCTGCCCTTCAATTCCCTGACTAAGAGCAGACTCCTCATAAATGAACGGCAAGCTTTCCGTTAAGTGCAACTCTAAAGGTTCATCATTGTAGATAGCAATGACATCTGGATCGCTAAGTAACTGCGCAAGACTTGCAGTAGTTTTCAATTGCAAAGCCTGCATAGGAAGTTGGTCATACTCGTGTATTACATGATATTGGCCGCTGAATAGCCTGCTGTTCGCACGCCGTTTTAAATCTTTGATTCGATTGAGTCTAAGATTACGGGCTGATAATGATTGCGTTGAACTAATATTCTGCGGTGCACCTGCTTCGTTATACAACACAACAACCCTGGCAGAATCTGCCGCTCCCAAGCTATTTAAAAAATTTGCTGCAGCCTTGCGACTCAAGCTATTTTTTACGTCGGGATAAGACTCCAGTTCAGCGCGCTCAAATTTAGCAAAGGCAGGTAAGCTTAAAAACAGAGCCACCAGCATTAACACAATAATATTTTTGTTATTTTTAAAACGCATGGTCATAACCTAAAACACACAATAATTTAACTGAATTTTGCCATTCAAATATGAACAAAATAGTATTTACATTTAACATTAGTGTGAGTAGATATTTGTAGGGGCGCTGCAAACAGCGCCCCGAAAAAAAAGCAGGTGTTATAAACCAACTAACGCTTTTTGTGCATCCGCTATCCATTCACTATTACCGGTTGTATCTTTGGTAGCGAGCTCCAACTCTCTCTTAGCTTCTATCATTTGACCATTTTTTTTGTACGCCATACCAAGATGATAGCGAAATTCCGGTGACTGCTTTAGTCCCACCGCTTGTTGTAGAAAGGAAATGGCCTGTGGAGTATTTCCTGCATGCAGCTGCACCCAACCCAAGGTATCTAAATAATTAGGCTCCTTCGAGTTCGAAAAACCTGAAACAAGTTCCACTGCTTTACGCGTATTATCTGCAGAAGGTAAATGATTTATTAGCAATATCGCCAGATTATTTTTAATCATATCTGAATTGGGCATTTTGCTATGTGCCAGCTCATATTGTTCCCTAGCCGCATCATACTTTTTATCGAAGGTGTATAGGTTACCTAGATAAGCTCGAAGACCCACAGAATTAGGGATACGAGCCAAGCCACGCAAATAAACTGCTTCTGCTTTCTTTTGATCTTTTTGTTCAAAATAAATAGCTGCCAGACTCTCGTATAAACTTTCGTCGTCAGGTGCTAACACTATGAGTGATTCATAGATATCAATGGCTGCTTGTGTTTTCTTTTCCTTGATATAAAGATTGGCGAGAAGACGTTTAGCTCGATAAAAATCTGGGTAAGTCTTTAAATGGGCCTCAAGAAAAGCCATTGCATCCGTTGCTTTTTTCTCGGCCAACATTGCATTTACTATGCCTGCAACCGGATCATAGGATTTTGGTGATAGCGCTAAAGATTGCTCGTAGTTTTGTTTCGCCAATTTCCATTTTTCTTGCGCGCTATAAACCCCACCAAGCGCATTGTACCCTGTTGCTTTCTTTGCAACTGACTCAGAGTCAATCAACGATTGACACAATTTCTCTGCACTTTCCCAATCTTTATTAGCCATCATTAAATTGGCTAACATGAGTGTCGCTTCAGGATTGGTTGGATCAAGCACCAGTATCCTTTCTAACAATTTTTTCCCCGTATCTTTTTGTTGATTCTTGATACTTAACCGCGCCGCGCCGAATAGAGATGCAATATCATCAGCGCCTATATCGAGCGCACGAAAGTAGCTATCCAAAGCAAGATCAGGCGTTCCATCCTTTTCTTGTGCAAAAGCTAGTAATTTATATGCTTCCAAAGATCGCGCATCGCTTTTCAACGCTGTGCGCAAATCCGCAATAGCCTCTTTTATTTTATTATCCGAAATTTTCATGCGCGCGCTGAGAATTCTAGCATCCGCATTGGATTGTTCTATTACGAATATTTCATCAAGTAATCCACTTGCATTTTTAGTATCCTGTTCCATTAAAGATATTCTTGCAAGATCTACCCTCGCGCTTAAAGATTCCGGGCTTGTACTATTAGCGCTAATGACAGAATTCAAAATAGCTTTAGCTTCAGTCTTTTTGTCTAGCTGCAAGTACAGATTAGCCAAAGCTTTTTTCAATACGTATAGGTCTGGTTTTTTGGCAATGAATTCCTTGAGTACTGCCTCTGATTTCTCAGAACTTTTCAATTTTTTTGTAAAATCAACCAATGCCAGTATGGGGTCGACGCTCTCGGGATTGTTCTTGATAGCCAAGCGAACTATATTTTCTGCATCATCAATTTTCCCCTGCGAGGTATAGTCTCCCGCCAACTTATCATAAAAGCTGAAATTTTTTGGATTATCCTTAATCAGTTCGAGATAAATACTGGCAATTTCGTCAGTCTTTTTACTGCGCTTTAAAACTTCAATTTTTAACATTCTTAGCGGAACACTTGTTTTATCCAGTTTCAAACCTGCATTAATTTTCTCAAGTGCAATTTGTGGATCGCTATCAATGTATACCGCTGCTAATACTGCAATTGCTTGCGGATTGCCAGGGTTACTCACTAAAACTTCTTCCGCCACCCGAATGGCATTCTCGCGATCACCCGCGCGCATATAAAGTCCGGCAGAAATAGCTTTGCCTTCATTGTTACTAGGGTCTATTGCTAACACTTCTTTAATGTATTTGTTTGCATCAGCATCTCTGCTTGCAGAAAGAAATATTTTTGCCAATTCTAATCTGGCATCAACTTGCTTTATGTCTTCTTCGGCGGCGGCATTAAAATTTGCTAAGGCTTGACGAAATTCACCTTCTTTTTG
>JANPKH010000533.1:0-1914 GCA_031425935.1 Gammaproteobacteria bacterium
GCCGTCGAACACGACCTCGTTGAAATCGTGCCCGCCGTAGAGGTTGTAGATCGGCCGCACGCTCACGCCGGGATGAGAGAGGTCGACGATGAACTGCGTGAGCCCCGCGTGGCGATCTTCCTCCTTGGGCGCAGTGCGCACGAGCGCGATCAGGTAGGTCGAGCGATGCGCATTGCTGGTCCAGACCTTGGTGCCGCTGATCTTCCAGCCGCCCTCGACCTTCACGCCGCGCGTGCGCACCGCCGCGAGGTCGGACCCCGAGTCGGGCTCGCTCATGCCGATGGCGAAGAATGCTTCGCCCGCCGCAATCCTGGGCAGGATCGTCGCGCGCGCGCGTTCGCTGCCGTTATGCAGGATCTGGTTGCCGCTCTGGCGGTCGGCGATCCAGTGCGCCCCCACCGGCGCGCCGCCGGCCAGCATCTCCTCGGTCACGACGTAGCGCTCGAGCGCAGTGCGCTCGTGCCCGCCGTACTTTTTCGGCCAGATCATGCCGATGAATCCGTGCTCGCCGCACTTCCTGCTGAAGCCGGCGTCGTAGGTCGACCACGAATTGCGGGCAGGGGTAAATCCGCCCGAGGCGATTTCCCCCGCGATGAAAGCGCGCACGCGCTTTCTCAGGTCCTCGGCCGCCGGCGGCATCTTCACCGGCTCGAAACGGAATTGGTGCATGTCCCCTCCCTCGCGTATCAGCCGGCCAATATAGCCGAGACAACCCCGGCGCGGGAACGTACCATCCTTTGAAATCGAGACAACTATGGAGGCGAAATGAGCGAAGCGGTTCTATACGAGCAGGACGGGGGCATCGTCACACTCACCCTCAACGAGCCGGCGACGCGCAACGCGATCTCGCCGGCCATCGTCGAAGCGCTGGTGGCGCATGTGGCGCGCGTCAACGCCGACCTCACCGTCGGATGCGTGATCCTCACCGGCTCGGGCGGCGGATTTTCTTCCGGCGGCAACGTCAAGGAGATGAAGGAGCGCGCGGGACTCTTCGCGGGCAGCCCGGCGGAAATCCGGCGCGGCTATCACCAGGGCATCCAGCGCATCCCGCTCGCGCTCTATGGGCTCGAGGCGCCTTCCATCGCGGCAGTCAATGGCGCCGCGGTCGGCGCGGGCTGCGATCTCTCGACGATGTGCGACATCCGCATCGCGGGGCGCAGCGCGCAGTTCGCTGAAAGTTTCCTGCGCGTGGGACTCGTGTCGGGCGACGGCGGCGCGTGGTTCCTGCCGCGCGTCGTGGGACTGTCCAAGGCTTACGAGATGACTTTCACTGGAGACTTCCTGGACGCCGAGGAGGCCGCCCGAATCGGCCTTGTCTCCAAAGTGGTCGATGACGACAAGCTCATGCAGGCAGCGCGCGAACTCGCCTCGCGCATCGCCGCGCAACCGGTGCATTCGCTGCGGCTGACCAAGCGGCTGCTGCGCGACTCGCAGCAGACCAGCCTGCCCGTCGCGCTCGAACTGGCCTCGTCCATGCAGGCCCTGGTCCAGCACACCAAGGACCAGCACGAAGCGGTCGTGGCGTTTACCGAACGCCGGAAACCCAAGTTCGAGGGGCGCTAAGGGGCTGAGGCAAAACGTGTAGGAATATTCTTACAAGTCTCTTCCATCCGTCCTACAGCACGTAGGCTTTGGCGTGTGCGAAATTTGTCCCTCGGTAGCCTCACCTACGGAGCGCACGCTGTGAATACCCAAGCTTACGAATCCATAGCCCAGTTCTGCGTTGAGCAACACGTCAACTTCGACCCTCAGGCCTGGCGCCGTCGCGGCGCGGCCGACCGCAAGCTCGTCGCCGTAGCCGCAAAGTACCTGTCGATGACGAGCTGGTTCGGTCACGAGGACCAGCTCGAGCGCATCGCCGAAGACGTAGACGCGTCCGTTTCCGATACCAACGAGTTCAACCGCGAGCTCGGC
>JANPKH010000534.1:0-1922 GCA_031425935.1 Gammaproteobacteria bacterium
TTTCTATGGGAGTAATAGCATTGAATTGCACTAATGCTAACTTGCACTAATTTAATCAACTCAAGTCAATCCTGTTATCTGCCGCACGCATAAACATTTCCAACAGTACAGGGGTCGTAACGATTTATTTTTGAGCAGTTAATTATCTCACCTAAAAGCGTTCGATAAAAAATTGGCTTTGATTAAAAATAAATCACTTTGGTCTTACCCCAAAAAAACGCACACTCAGTTAAGTACAGATCAAACGTCTAACGCGCTACGCTTGTTGGCCGCTACATTGTTTGACTGAACCTGCCCCTGTGGGGCAGAACCCCTCGAACAATGTAGCAGCTTCTTATCTTCACCGTCATGCTAACTGCGCTTCATAATCAATTGGGCTTAAATAATTGATCGATGAATGTCTGCGCACGCGATTATAAAATATTTCAATATATTCAAAGAGCGTTGAGCGGGCTTGTGCTCGTGTCTTATATGCATCGTGATGCACTTGCTCTACTTTCAAACTGTGAAAAAAACTTTCCATAACAGCGTTATCATAACAGTTGCCTTTACGACTCATGCTACTCGTAATGCCATTATCACTGAGCAATGCTTGATATTCTCCCGCATAGTACTCTCGCCCACGATCCGAATGGTGTAACAGCCCCGCGACATCACCACGTTGTTTCAATGCATTGCGTAACGCTTGTTGTGCAAGCCCACTGGTTAATCGCTCTCCCATCGACCAGCCAACAACTTTACGTGAACATAAATCCAATACTACCGCTAAAAATAACCAGCCTTCACGCGTTGGAATATAAGTGACATCTGCTACCCATTTTTCATTGCATCCTTGTGTTGTAAAATTTTGCGCAAGGATATTACGTGCAGGATGAAGGCTGTTTCGAGAGTCTGTTGTAATACGAAATTTCCGAATTGTTTTAGGCACAATGTTCGCGTTACGCATCAGTCTAGCCACACGATTAAGGCTACAAATAAATCCTCTTGCTATCAATTCGCGATAGATACGTGGCGCACCGTAAACGTCTTTGTGTGCATGGAATATTTGTTGTATTTCACACAATAACTGCTGATTTTCCAGCGCTCTGCTGGAATCAAGCCGTGTCGTCCAATCGTAATAACCACGTCGCGATACCTTCATGACCGCGCACAGTTCAGACACACCATAAGCGCTTCTGCTGTCATCGATAAACGCGTACTTCACTTGCGCCGCTGAGCAAAGTACGTGTCCGCCTTTTTTAGAATTTCATTCTCCACTTGCAGGCGTTTGATTTCTTTTTTTAACAAGGCCAGTTCATCATTCGGTGATGGTCGTCGACCACAACCCGGAAATGCTTCTTCGCCATGATTATCAATTTCAGCTTTCCATTTGTACAATTGATTGC
The DNA here is from genome assembly GCA_031425935.1 of Gammaproteobacteria bacterium. Lineage (GTDB taxonomy): Bacteria > Pseudomonadota > Gammaproteobacteria > Pseudomonadales > Cellvibrionaceae > Cellvibrio. The sequence continues at coordinate 1,386 of JANPKH010000534.1, forward strand.
GACGAATCCCCAGCTCTCTGGCTATTTGCGCGCCGCTTTTGTCGCCGCGGTCTAACAGTTGCACGGCTTCTCGTTTAAATTCAGAACTAAAACTGGCTCTTGGTTTTATACTCATGGCACTCTCCTCTTTGGGCTATTTGCCCCCATTTAAGAGTGTGCGTCAAGATGGGGTAGGTTTACGACGACCCCGTTACTCCGTAGACGCATTATCCCCACAATTACCCTTACTACTCATGCTCTACTTGAGTGAATATTTTCGTCACCACAATAACTTTAGAGAAGCTTCAAAGAAATAAACCATTGCCTATTCATTAGCAACTTCACGCTATGATAAAAAGCGTGCGTAAAAATACAGTTAAGTTAATATTAAACGATACGCCTTAAAACAACCGATTTGGAGAGTATGTGTATTGTTAAGAGCGACAATACTAATACTAGAAATACATAACCAATTTCCCAGAATGCAGAATGTATAACTTTGTCTATAGGTCTTAAAATATCGACAAAAATAAAGTGGACTGCATAAATTCCTAAAAC
>JANPKH010000535.1:0-10617 GCA_031425935.1 Gammaproteobacteria bacterium
CCCGCCACGGTACCGTCATGTAATGTGAAACGGACAGTTGCGTCGCCCGCCGGTGTATCGTTGCGGTAGGTGATGTGTCGCGTCACATCATTAACCAGCGCAGTAGTTGGGGTTGTACCCCCATCGGTAAAATTGACGGTCAGTACCCCACCCGAGTTGGTGTAAGTCGCAAACGTCAGTCCGCCAGATTGCAGATTGCTGCCGCTGACAGTGAACAGAGCCCCCGACGTGTTGAAGCCAAACGTGTCTGCCGAAACTGCCGTACTGCGTTGTACAGTCAGGCTAGCGCCGCTCCAATTGCCGTTGCCACTGTTGAGTGCGTCAAGTTCGGTGTCGGTTAATGATGCATTGCCGCTGGCATCGAGCGTAACTGTGCTGCCAACGCCTGCCCAGGCAACGCTGTCGCCGTTGAGGTTGGCAATGGCGGGGGCGGTATTTGGGGGGCTGGTGTCGCCAGCGAAATTGTCAAAGTTCGTACCAAAGAAATCTGTCGATGTAATTTGTACTTGATCGACACGGACGCTGCTGAAAGTCAAGGTGCCTGACGTCCCTGCGGTCATGGTCTGATTGCTGCCTACTGCAACCGCATCAAGATAACCACGTACATTAGTTGTACCACCACTGGCGTTGTCGATGAATATGCTGTCGAAGGTAAAGTCTGCTGCGTCTGTACGCGCGATGGTGACGCGCTCAACTGCACCGGTAACACTGCCTGAAAGCATGTTGACTGAAGCTGAGCCACCAAAGCCGTTAGCATTTTCCCAAGCGAAATCACCACCATCACCGTCGGAGGTAAAGGTGAAGGTGTAGGATACACCGCCCAAAGTACGAGTGAAGCTGGTCACCCCGCTACCCGTTGTTGAACTGAAATCATCAGAAAACGTAACAAGCAAGTCAGAATAGTTAGCTAGATCAAGTGATAGCGTTTCAATATTGCCTTGAGTTGCCTCCAGTACCCAATCACCGCCTAAGTTTTTAGCACCGGTTAAATCCGTAGATGCTGCAACATCCGCATTCGTCGCTGAGGCCAACGATTTAATAAAATCTATCCCTGCTCCATCCGTACCCACATAACAGCCATAAAGCAAAATATCGCCATTTTCATTGAGTGATTGGCCGATGGCAGCTAGCAAATCCGAACGAGATGCTACATCTGCACTATCAATCCAATCATTCCCTAATTGAATCCTACCGGTATCGCCGTGGCTCAAAATATGGATCGCATCTATGTCGGAGCGGCCTTGTAATGTATCGGCGATTACCTGAAGTCCATCCTGTTGCGCGGTAATGAATACAACCTCGGCATCAGGGTTTAAGTCAGTTAATAACGATTGATAATTTTCGACAGAAGTGTCGACAAATATAATTTCGTTGCGAATATTGGCGACGTCGTTCATCACATTCACAACGGGGGTTTCAGCTATTTGCGGACTTGGCGCAACGGCTTGTACGTCCACTGGTGCGTTCTCTGCTACCGCCAAGTCTTTGGCAAAAGCAACATCCTGGTGTGCGATATCTACAGTGGTTGCTACTGCTGCGCCATCAAACATAATGCGTGGTTCAAGCTGCATCATTAGCGCGGTTTTGGGTCGCTCCGCTGGTGTAGCGGGTGTAGTCGCGCGCTGCTTGCTTTTGAACCATTCCGTCATCATGCTTTTCATTAAATGTCTCCGTGTTTTATTTGAGGAGTTATCCTCAGAAAGAAAATATTAAGGGAGGCACTTAGGCCTCCCAAAACTCCCGGTAAACAAGACTCCATGCAAGCAAAAACAGCCAAAGTCATGAAAAGCCAACTAATCAGGGTCGCGAAGGAAAAATTCCATCTGTGGCAATGATGAAGTTGGTTCCCAAAAAGGGGTTGCGAATCGGCAGGGGTTGACTTCCACCTGCTGTGCCAATCGTTGGGTTGCCAGGTGTTAACTGCCCAGTTACGGTTGCGTCAAAGGGAGCAAGGGTGGTATCGGCAGCTGTCGTAGCGTATAGAGTTCCCGGACGACCCCCGGCAGCAATCGGACCAAGCACCGTATTGTTGGCTGGTGCTGCTTGGGTAGTTCCATTAGCAGAAGCTGGAATATTGATCGGCCCGGTCAAGCTTGCGGCAAAAGCTGATGATTGGGCTGTGTGGGTGTGCGTAGGCATTTGAGTTTGTAAAATTGTCACATTCTCTGTGCCCGAAACTTCACCCTGAACAATTGGCGTTAATCCAGCGCCATTACCCATACCTACTGGCCCGCGACCTTGATAATTTGGCAGCGCAAATGTAGTGACCCCATCACCACCAAAAGTGGTACCAAGCAACGCAAACAACGCACTGTTTTGCGCAATTGACATTAATTGCCCGTTACACGATGCCCAGCCATTCGGTGCGTAGCTAAAACCCACCATGCGAATTTCACCTAAAAATGGTTCACTCATTACATACTCCTAGTTGTTTGTTAATTAGTTGGTTGTTAATCGAGCCTTTTATTAATAACTGCTTGTAAAAATTTTTAAGATTAAGCGACTGGAATTGCAAAATTCAGCGATGCTGAATTTTGTGCCGGCAGATGATTTGTTAGTAATTTACCCGCAGTGTTTTTCAGGTAGAGAATAAAATGAAGGCGTTAGTTGCAAGCTAAAAAGGTGACATTGATAAATCGAAATAAAACTTTTGGCGCCAATTAAATCAACAATGGCGTTTATGTATCTTTTATTCATTCAATGTTCCTTTATAGTTTTTGTGATAGTTTTTATTAAGGAAGATAGTTATGCGAATCAGAGTTTCAAAAGTGTAGACCAACTATTTATAAGCAACCAAATTATCGGCAATCAATTTTCAAATTATTAGTAATAAAAAAATTGAAAATTAATTGCATATTTATGTGCCATAAAAGTGAATAGCACTTTACAACCGAACCTTAACTACTAAACCATTATTGCTAACCACTTGTTTTACTAATCCGGAAAAAACAACCTTTATGCCATCGCATCCAAATATGCAGCCACAACTTCGACCCGTTCTCGATGTTGACATCCCCTTTTTAACGGTTCTATATGCCAGCACCCGCGCTCACGAATTAGCAGCACTGGATTGGTCTGATGAACAAAAAAAGTTTTTCATTCACTCGCAATTTCAACTGCAGCATCACCATTATCAGCAACAATTTCATTTTGCACAATTTCACGTTATTACAGCAAATGAACAAGATGTAGGTCGCCTATATTATTGCTGGGAAGATAACAACATACGTTTAATCGATATCGCTTTACTGCCCGAGTATCGATACCAAGGCATTGGCGGCGTGCTTATACGTGAACTCATAAAACAGGTTTCCGTGCGCGGTGGGAAAATACTGCTTCATGTTGAATTACATAACCCGGCACGCAATTGGTACCTAAAATTAGGTTTTGTAGCGGGCACTGACGATGGCATTTATCAAAAACTGGAATGGCATGCTGTGCAGAAGGAAAGAAATGGCCAAAAGTCTGTTATCGTTTGATTTACAGGTGTATCGGGTTCAGGAAAATCGTCAACTGCACATGCAGTTGACGAAAAACTTTCCAGCTTGGGATACAACGTTCTGTATTAATGAATACGATACCTTCTTGCCGTAAGAATCGTGATGCAATAGAAATATTAGCGATACAATTTATAACAAAATTTTTTAACAAATATTTACCTCTAGTTGCACCTACCAAACTCTTATTTATCGATCCATCGAGCATTAACATTATGCCTTTCATCCTCCCACTTTTTTCTCACTTAACTCAAAAAAAGAAATATAAAGCTGCTTTTTAACATATAAACCCCAAAATTTGCCTGTGAATGGCTACCTCAAATTAATCCAACATACATTTTAAGTACATTTTTTGACATAAAAGGTAATCTTGTCTATACCTATTTGAAAATGACTGCTTGTAAAAGCTAGGCTCATCTTCTTATCCACTCATCACTTAAATTTTCTAGTTCATCGCCTCTTAAAGGTGCATGAATATTTATTTCAATATTGGCATCTAAGAGTATTTAATATTTCTAAATGAAAAAATTGGCCTACAATGAAATCCCATGATAATGAAAAAAAAATTTCTGATGAACCACAGGCGCGCACCAATAGAGTCGCTTTCTTCCTATTGCTAGGTTCTAGCGCATTGCTCGCCATAATTTCCCTTTATTTAATTTTTCTAGCACCTTTATCACTACTTTTACGAGCTTCGTTTGCAGTGATCGTACTAGCGGCAATATTTAATATTCATTATCAAAGCCAAATTTATGCACGCGCCTATTCCGAGTTGCTACAGAAAAATTCTATCGTACACAAGCAAACTCGCCAAATCACAAATCTAACGACAGTCACTAATAATTATCAGCAATTAATTCAAGAAATATTACCGCTATGGCAACGTCAAACGGCTTTGGCTAAAAATCAAATAGAACAAAGTATTACTGAGCTAGCCAAGCGATTTTCAACTATTTTTGAACGACTACAACATTCAGTAACAACATCAAAAGCTACCGCCACAGGAATGAATGGACAAAATGGCTTACATGACGTTATTGATTATGCGAGCAGTGAGCTCAATGAATTAATAAAAACATTACATCGGGCAATCGAGCAACGCGATGAGTTATTAAATGAAATTAATGAATTATCGAAAATTACTTCCGAGCTGAGCGGTATGGGTGCGGATGTCGCAGGCATAGCTTCGCAAACAAATCTGTTAGCACTTAACGCTGCTATTGAAGCTGCGCGCGCCGGTGAATACGGGCGAGGTTTTGCCGTGGTCGCCGATGAAGTACGCACGCTATCAAGCCGCTCAGGTGAAACAGGTGCACGTATTGGTAAACGCATTGAACAAGCTAATGGCGCATTACAAAAAACCCTTGAGCGCACCACTGCCTATGCGCAGGAAGATAATAAACGCTTGAGTCGCTCTGAGACATCTATTAGCCAAGTACTCACAAAATTTCAACAATCTGGTATTGGAATTTTACAGTCTGCTCAACTATTAGAACAAGAAAATGCCCATGTACAAACCGACATTGCAGAAGTGCTGGTTAATTTACAATTTCAAGATCGTGTAAGCCAAATTCTCAATCACGTTATCAATGACATGCAAAAACTGAATGGCATTATAGATAAACAAAAAATGAGTTTAAATGAAGGCACCGACATAGAAACTATTAACGTGAATGAATGGATGACGGAGTTACATCGAACCTACACTACACTTGAGCAAGTTGCCGTGCATAACGGTATGCAAAATATTAAAAACCCAAGCTATGCCGAAGTTACATTCTTTTAGGAGCTATATGTAAATGTCGAAAGTCATTTTAATTGTGGATGATTCAACGAGCGTTCGCCAACTAGTTACCATAACGCTAAGTAGTGCAGGTTACTCAGTAGTAGAAGCAAGCGATGGCGCAGATGCGTTAAAAAAATTAAATGGACAAAAAATCAATCTCGTTATTTCTGACGTCAATATGCCTAACATGGATGGCATAAGCTTTGTAAAAGAAATGAAAAAAAATGCAAGCTATAAATTTACCCCGGTGGTTATGTTAACAACTGAAGGCTCTGATGATAAAAAACAAGCCGGCAAAGAAGCAGGCGCTAAAGCCTGGATAGTTAAACCCTTTCGCCCCGAGCAATTATTGCAAACGGTGTCCATGTTAATTATGTAGTTATTATTCATATTTTTCAGAGAGTCATCATGAAAGTAACACGAAAAAATACCGCATCAGGTAGTAGCTTGATATTAGAAGGTGAGCTAACAATTTACACGGTATCTCTTACTCACGCTAAATTGTTAGAAAGTTATGATGATGCAGTCGATCCAGTGGCAATCGATGTCAGCAATATTAGCGAGATAGATACAGCAGGTGTTCAGCTATTATTGTTCACAAAAAAATTATTTGCAGACAACAATAAACGTTTTTATTTGGCAAAGAGTAACCCACAGGTTGACAGCGTTTTAAACTGTTTAGATGTAGCAGCTCACTTTTCCTTGAGTAATTAATTTGCCTTGAGTAATTAAGATGGATATTGACAGCGTTTTACAAACATTTTTTGCCGAAGCAAAAGAATTATTGATTTCCATGGAAACTGCCCTATTGCGCATGGACGACGGCGAAAAAGATATTGAAATCGTCAATGAAATCTTCCGTGCTGCACACACTATTAAAGGTTCAGCAGGAATGTTTGGACTAAATGATATAGTTGCGTTCACTCATATGGTTGAAAATGTGTTGGATATTGCGCGCGATGGAAAGCTGATTATTACCGACGATTTGCTCAGCGTATTATTATCCTGTCGCGATCATATCGCGCAATTAGTAAATAATGCCAAGCAATCACAACCCAATGATAGTGCTTGCATTGCACAGGGCGAGACACTTCTAAGATCACTCACAGCATGGGTGCCTACCGTTACTACATCGACGAGTTTTTTCCCTACACCTGCGGCTGCAACGCCAACCACTTTGCAAAAATCTGCATTCGCACACAGTCTTTGGTATATATCAGCGCGCTTCGGTGTTGATTTATTGCGCAATGGAATGGACCCTTTATCGATAATTCGCTTTTTAAATTCGCTAGGTAAAATAACCCAGATTACAACTATTGCTGATAACTTTCCCAACTTAAAGGAATTTAACCCTGAAACCCTCTATCTGGGTTTCGAAATAGGTTTGCAAAGCGATGCGAACCTGGAAGAAATTGAAAATGCATTTATGTTTGTACGCGATGAATCTTCTATAAAAATTATACCACCGCGCAGCAATGTTTTAGCCTACATTGATTTAATTAAATCCCTACCAGAAAACACTTATCGACTGGGTGAAATTTTAATAAAAACCAATGTTATTAGTCAGGATGAATTAGAGCTGGCTCTCGATACACAAAAACAACAAGCCAAAGATCAGCAACCCGTATCACTCCTGGGTAATATTTTAATTGATACGCAGGAAGTAGCGCCGGAATTAATCACTGCTGCGCTCGATAAACAACAAACTAACCAGCATGCGCGCACCCTGTCCTCTGACTCTCGCAGCACGCAACCGGAAACCCGTTTTGTTCGTGTCGATGCCGAACGGCTCGATATATTGATTAATTTAATTGGCGAGTTAGTCGTCAATCAACAGCGCGTAGATTTGCTGTCATCAAAATTAAACAGCAGCCAACTCACTGAAGCCGTTGGCTCTATGGGAAATTTTACGGAACAAATTCGCGACGCCGCCCTAACTTTGCGAATGGTTGCTATTGGCGACACCTTCTTACGTTTCAAACGTGTTGTTCGTGACACCGCCAAAGAACTCGGCAAAGAAATTGAATTGGAAATCGAAGGTGCAGAAACTGAACTGGATCGCTCCATGGTGGAAAAATTAAACGATCCGTTAATGCATCTTGTGCGCAATGCCATGGATCATGGTATTGAAGCTGTTGCGATTCGCCAGGCACGCAATAAACCTGAGACGGGTGTTATTTCATTGCGCGCCAGTCATGAATCAGGAAGCATTGTGATAGAAATTATAGATGACGGCGGCGGTTTGAATTTAGATTGCATTCGCAACAAAGCTATTGCCAACGGTGTTATTGACGCTAACACACAACTGAGTAACCAAGAACTTTGTATGCTAATTTTTCACCCAGGGTTATCCACTGCAGAAACAATTACCAATTTGTCCGGACGTGGTGTGGGCATGGATGTAGTGCGGCGCAACATTGAGGCTTTACGCGGTGCCATCGAAATAGAAACCGAATTAGGCGTGGGCACCTGCATTACCATTCGCCTGCCCTTAACCCTGGCGATTATTGATGGCTTTCATGTGGCCGCCGGCAACATTGATTTTATTGTGCCGCAAAATACTATTCTTGAATGCGTGGATCTATCCACCTTTAATTTCACCAAAGAGCAGCACCACATTAATTTACGCGGCGAACAAGTACCCTACATTCGCCTGCAGGAATTATTTGCGTTAGAAAAGCAACAAGACATGCGCGAGCAATTAGTCGTAGTGCAATTCGGTGAAAAACGTGCAGGAATTGTCGTCGACAATTTATTTGGTGAGATGCAAACCGTCGTTAAACCTATGGGGCCTATTTTCCAGGCACTAAAAGGTATTGGTGGGTCTAGCCTACTGGGCACTGGTGCCGTTGCGTTAATTTTAGATATCCCTCAACTTATTAATTTTGCAATGAATAGAGAACACGCACAAAGCCTTTCGCTATCCGCAAAAATGTTGGAGTAAAAATAATGACTATGTTGCGTAAACAAAAAAATCAGCAAGTACAAACTGTTGCTACGCAACAGTTTTTAACGTTTCGTATTGGCGCTGAGCACTACGGCCTGGAGTTATCCAAAACACGAGAAATAATTGAATACAGTGGCATTACCTGTGTGCCACTCATGCCAAGTTTTATGCGCGGTGTTATCAATTTGCGCGGCGAGGTAGTACCGGTGATTGATCTTGCAGTGAGGCTTGGCCGTAAGCCAATTGATGTCCAAAAACGCACCTGCATTATTGTGGTAGAGCTGGAGAATAATGATCAACATCATGTATTAGGTTTATTGGCCGACGCTGTCAGCGAAGTTATCGAACTAAGCGCCGAAAATATTGAAGACGCACCCTCTTTTGGAGCCAATATTCGCGCTGATTTTATTCAAGGAATTGCTAAGTTGAATGATGAATTTGTGGTGTTATTGGATGCAACCAAAGCATTGTCGATTCGCGAGCTGGCACATTTAGTTGAAGCACAAATGCAGTAGTTTAGAAATACTAAATTTAAGTCTTCGGCAAGCTGGAGACCGAAATAATATGTTCAATAGATTAACGTTAATGAATGTGCAGGCCATTTAGCTTCAGAAATTAATAAATTACTTTACTACATAAATTATTTACTAAAACTTTTACTTACCAATCTATAAACATTATGAAGGATGTTACTTATGACTGTTTTCAGAAAAATGTTGATACTCATATTATCTGCATTGCTTGGCATTGCACTACTTGCCGGTGTAGCACAATTTCAGATGAATCGAGTATTTGAAGCAGCCAACTTCGGCACAATTAATACGGTACCCGCATTAAAGGCGTTAGGGGACTTACAGAAAAACTTGTTACTTACACGCATTGCCGTTAACAGTTATATTCTAACGTCAGATATAAACAAACGTGTTGAACTTGATAAGAACATACAAAACTATAAGACTAAAGGTGATATTAGCCTTAATGAATACTTTGCTACTTTGGCTAATGAAAAAGACACCAAAATGTTTGAGGAAGAACAAAAACTCTACAAAGAATATATTGAAAAAATATCTGCTATTTTAGAAATGGCACGCGCTAATAAAATTGATGATGCTCTCAAATTACATGAAACCGCCGTCTCTATTGCCACTGCTGCTGAAACAGCTATAGCAGAACATGTTACTTACAACGTGCAAATGGGCAATGAGGGACAAGACCTCGCTATCGCCACCGAATCATCCTCCAAATTGCTCTCCATTATTATTGCTTCCATTACCATGCTAACCTTGGGTGTTATTGGCTTTTTGATTGCCCGCAGCTTACTGAATCAGTTAGGTGGCGAGCCCGCTTATGCGGCAGAAATAGTCACTAGAATTGCTACAGGCGACTTGAACGTAGATGTCATCACCAAGCCCGGCGACAATACAAGTATGTTGGCAGCCATTAAGGAAATGACTGAAAGGTTAACGGAAGTTATAGGTGAAGTCCGCGGCTCTGCGGACGCGCTTGCCTCAGCGTCAGAAGAGGTTAATGCCACAGCACAATCTTTAGCAAAAGGCGCTTCCATTCAAGCGGCAAGCGTTGAAGAAACCTCAGCATCCATGGAACAAATGTCTGCCTCTATTATGCAAAATAATGAGAATGCGAGCGTTACCGATGGCATGGCGCAAAAGTCGGCGCGAGACGCAGTGAATGGTGGTGAAGCAGTTTCAGCCACCGTAATGGCCATGCAAAAAATTGCTGAGCGTATTAGTGTTATTGACGATATCGCTTACCAAACAAATTTGCTTGCCCTCAACGCCGCCATTGAAGCGGGGCGTGCCGGCGAACATGGCCGCGGCTTTGCAGTAGTCGCTTCTGAAGTTCGCAAGCTGGCAGAACGAAGCCAGGTCGCGTCTCAAGAAATTGGTCAGCTTGCTAGCGAAAGTGTTAAACGTGCAGAGCTTGCAGGAATTTTATTAGAGGAAATAGTCCCTTCTATTCGTAAAACTGCTGATCTGGTGCAAGAAATTGCCGCAGCATCATCAGAGCAAACGTCCGGCGTTAATCAAATCAATGCCGCCATCAATCAAGTCAATCAAACCATGCAACAAAACGCTGCCGCGTCAGAACAATTGAGCTCCACATCCGAAGAGATGAGCAGCCAAGCCATGCGCCTACAACAAGCTATTGGTTATTTTAAATTATCAAATGATCAGTTTACTCATGCATCGAGCAGGCCTCAGTCTAAAAAGATGAAAGCATCAGCAAAGAAAAATGCGCATTCGAACACTACAGCGTCTGCACAAACAGATGATAGCGATAAATACTTTTCTCGCTACGACTAGTGATAAGCGAATATTATGAATATAGAACTCATCCATAAGCTACCGACAGATAAAGAATTTTAT
>JANPKH010000536.1:0-8710 GCA_031425935.1 Gammaproteobacteria bacterium
GAATACTGTTTGATTCAAAACCTTATGAGGCATGGACGACCTACAAGGGTGTAGGAAGTTTCCCGAAGCGACCGGATCGCGGAGGGATGCCGATTAGAGCCTATAGGGATATATTCACGGCGTGTTTTGAATTGAACAGTATTCTTTATTTCTGCCTCGCTAATATATTACTTAAAATATCCTACGAAAAATTGCAACACCGTTCCAAAAAAAGAGAGCAGCATTATGGTTCCCCTAAAGGCACCGAGACATTTTTTAACCTTAGAAGACATCACTCGCGATGAATTAAATCACATCATTCAGCGCGCCATCGAGCTGAAAAAAATACAGCGCGTAGGCAACTCACCAGAGATATTCAAAAATAAAGTGCTAGGAATGATTTTTGAAAAATCATCTACTCGTACCCGCGTATCATTTGAATCCGGAATGGCGCAAATGGGTGGCCACGCGATATTTCTTTCCACCAAAGATTCACAGCTCGGCCGCGGTGAACCTGTAGAAGATGCCGCGCGCTGTATCGCGAGTATGGTCGACATGGTGATGATCCGCACCTTCGCACACGCAACGGTTGAGCGCTTTGCAGAGTACTCACGCGTGCCAGTAATCAACGGTTTATCGGATGATCATCACCCTTGCCAACTGCTGGCAGATATTCAAACTTTTGTTGAGCATCGAGGCTCGCTTGCGGGTAAAACAGTGGCTTGGGTAGGTGATGGCAACAACATGTGTCAAAGCTACATGCAAGCCGCTGGGCTGTGTGACTTTCAATTGCGCATTGCAACCCCAAAAGGTTTTGAACCCTGGGATCACATGCTCGAAAAATGCAAAGACCGCGTTATAGTGGCCAACACTCCACAAGATGCCGTGAAAAATGCCGACCTTATCGTCACCGACACTTGGGCATCCATGGGTCAAGAAGACGAAAAGAAACAACGCGAGAAAATTTTTAGCGGCTACCAAGTTAATCGCGAACTCATGAGCCACGCGAATAGCGATGCACTTTTCATGCACTGCTTGCCCGCATACCGCGGCAAAGAAGTCAGCGCAGAATTAATGGATGCACCCGATGCAGTGGTGTGGGAGGAAGCGGAGAATAGGCTTCACGCGCAAAAAGCACTGATGGAGTTTTTGTTTAGCAACTGATGAAAATTAAACCCGCACGAGCGGGTTTAATTTAACGGCCCAACAACGAAAATTCAAATATCAAAAATGACAATCAAAATCCCCACTGAAGCACGCAAACAATCCATAACCTCAATCGAACGTTATTTCGCTACGAACATGGAGGAAAAAATCGGAAACCTCGGTGCTGAATTGTTATTGGATTTTATTCTTGCTGAAATTGCTCCGAGCATTTACAACAAAGCCGTCGCCGATGTGCAGGAGCGCCTGCAAGCTAGAGTGATGGAGGTTGATAGCGAGGTTTACGAGGACGAATTTCAGTATTGGAACAAGCTAAGCAAGAGCAAGAAAAATATATCGCGCAAGTTACCAGATTAAATTTGGTTAATCCTATTCACTACGGCCATCTTCCTCTATCCGAAACTGATTGCAACTCCCATCTGCGTAAAGCCATCGCCATTACGTGACAGAGGAATTACTGTTACTCAACAGCAAGCACTGCAATGAATTTGCCATTTGCTATTGTCAGAATGTGGCTCGTGATTTAATTAATTTTTAATTGGAAAATGAAAAAATAATTTATGAAAACAATAATTAATGCGTTGCTGATCCTGAGCTTCATTTTTTCTCTAACACTTCAAGCAGGAGAAGTAGTTTCCAGAGAATTATTAGTCAGCACACTTTGGGTACAAAATTCGGCGGAGTATGCATTGCTCTCCGCACACAGTTTTAATCAAGCCGAAGCGAGTTTAAGCACGGCTAAAAAATCCACATCAAGTGCCGCATTGGAAAAAAATGATTTGTCATCTATAAATCGCCCTCCAGCTATAATGGTGGAAAAACTTAGTCTTGCAAGCTGGAATATTGAATGGCTGATGACACCTGCTACTTATCTATCACTTAAACCCGGCTGCGATAAAGTTAAACAACCCGCAAGCAATGAACGTAATTTTCCGTGCACACCAGGTCGCCCTCCAATCGTACAGCGTAAAGCAAAAGACTTTGACGCTTTAGCAGGATTTGCCTCACAGCTGCAAGCCGATGTAGTAGCGCTGCAAGAAGTCGACGGGCCAGCAGCCGGTGCAATGGTTTTTCGTCAAGGATGGAAGTTAGATTGTTTTGTAAGTCGCCAGCACCCACAGAAAGTCGGCTTCGCGATCCGCGACGGCATTCCTTATCGCTGCAATCCTGAGCTCATTTCCCTTGATTTTGACGGAAAAAGCCGGGCCGGAGCTGACATTACGATTTATCCCGACTCACCAAATGCGGTGCGCTTGCTGAGCATACATTTGAAAAGTGGTTGTTTTACGGGACCGCTGACTGGCGGCAATGCAGTGTGCAGCACGCTACGCAAACAAGTTGTTGCTCTTGAGAAGTGGGTGGATGCGCGTGCGGCAGAAGGTGTAGCATTTGCATTATTGGGTGACTTCAATCGACGTTTGGAAATCGATAGTCAATTTCCCGCAGGAAATGATGAGTCTGCACCCACATCGTTATTCGCCGCTATAAGCGATGGAATGCCACAAGGCGCTAAATTTACTCGGGCAACTGAAGGTCAAATTGAACAAAAATGCTCTCCCAATGATCGCAACCCGCCCAGTCCTATCGATAATATTTTGTTAAGTGAAAAATTATTTCCTGCCAATAAAATGCTCAACTTCAAGCGCATTACTTACACCAACTATCAAATTGCTAAGTTCGCTCTCTCCGATCACTGTCCGTTACAAGTCGATTTTGAGCGTTAATAATTTTGAGCGTTGACTTCAGCTCAGCAAAAATTAAGATGCGCGTAACGAATCCACATATTCTCCAAGCGTGTCAAACAACTCTACCGTTAACTCTAACGACTGAGTGCATTTTGCAGCACCCATAATACCTTGATAACTGCTCAACAAAAACGGTGCAATTTTTTGCGGGTTTATGTCTTTGCGAACTATACCATCGGCTTGGCCTTGATGAAGAGCGGTGGCAACTGTGTGAACAATATTCATCATCACTGTTTGCAAACGCTGATGAAAGCCTTCATCAAGGGTAGACATTTCTTGCATCAAATTAGTTAACGGACAACCATTAGAGCATTCACCAGCTTGTAATTCTGCACATCTTTTTTTGAAAAAATCTTTTAATGCCTCTAACGGATCATGAGATGCAATGATAGATGCGTTCCAGTGCTGCTGAAAATAACCCATTAAACATTCGTCTACCACGGCATGACCCAAGGCTAATTTATTAGGAAAGTAATGATAAAGCGCACCTTTCGCTAACTGCGTTTTTTTGAGTACTGCATCAATACGCAAACCTTGAAAACCATGCTCGTACATTTCTTCGTGAGCGGCCAATAAAATTCTTTCACGTGCCGATGCAATAATGGCATCGCTATGAAGTTGTGTATTCATTTATATTTCACAATTAATGATTGAAAGAATACGCAAATGGGGTGAAGCGATCTCACCCAAGTTGCATAATTAATTTCTTTGCACCTTAAACCAAGCAGCATAAAGTGCAGGCAAAAATAACAACGTCAATCCTGTTGCTACAATCAGCCCTCCCATAATAGCTACGGCCATTGGTCCCCAAAATACCGAATCAGAAAGCGGGATCATTGCCAGCACTGCTGCAGCAGCAGTTAACACAATGGGGCGGAAGCGTCGCACTGCTGCCTCAACCACTGCATCCCAAGGAGCGCTACCATTTGCAATATCTTGTTCAATTTGATCAATTAAAATAACAGAGTTTCGAACGATCATTCCAAACAACGCAATGACACCCAATTGAGCCACAAAGCCAAAAGGTCTTTGAAAAATTAACAACGCCATTGCTGCACCCGCAAGCCCTAAAGGGCCGGTTAAAAATACTAGCAGCGAGCGCGAGAAGCTTTGTAGCTGCAACATTAATAACGTGAAAATAATAAACACAACTAAAGGTACGTTGGCTGAAATTGATTTTTCGGCTTCGCTGCTATCTGCAGCTGCGCCGGCTAAGTTAATATTATAACCAATCGGTAATGATGCTCTAAGCTGTGCGAGTTTTGGTTCAATTTGATTAGACACAGTCGCTCCTTGAACATCGTCTACGACATCACATTGAACAGTGATAGCCCATTCCCGATTTTGGCGCCAGACGATACCTGGCTCCCACACAAATTGCGCACGAGCAATTTGCGAAAGGGGAACTGACTTACCACTCGCCGTTGGCAAATAAGTATCATTTAATTTTTCAATGGTAGAGCGCTCGTCTATTGGTTGGCGTACTACAATATCAATGAGTCGATTTTTTTCGCGATACTGCCCAACCGTTGTCCCCGATAAAATAGTATTGGCAGCACGCATTACTGTTTCTGAACTCATGCCAAGTGCACGTAACTTTTCTTGATCTAAATCCAGACGCAATACTTTTATGGATTCATTCCAGTTATCGTTCACACCTAATGTATTTTTATTCTCACGAACAATATCTTTCACTTGATCCGCAATAGCGCGCACCTTGGAAAAATCTGGCCCCATAACATCAAACTGAACGGGGTATGGTACGGGTGGCCCCGTAGGTAAAAATTTTACCCGGCCGCGAACCTCCGGAAAATCTGTTTTAAAGAGCTCGATAATTTTTTTCCGCAACTCTGTACGTGCATCATCATCCTTCGGTAAAACCACTATCTGCGCTATGTTAGTTTGGGGAAAAATTTCTTCAAGCGGCAAATAAAAACGTGGACTACCAACTCCTACATAGCTAGTAACACTTTCAACTCCCGCTTGCTGATTAATGAAATTCTCAAATCTTTTTGCTTGCACTTCTGTAGCAGCATAAGAGGAACCTTCTGGCAGCCACATTTCTACCATCAATTCCGGACGCGTGGAATTGGGGAAAAACTGTTGTTCGATAAATGTAAACCCAAACAAGCCCAACACAAAAATTCCAATCGTGATAGCAATCGTCGTCTTGCGAAATTCCACACACCAATTCACTAATGCTCTAAATTTTTTATAAAAAGCTGAATCGAACAATTCATGTGACTTTTCATCAAGCGTATTCGCATCACTGGCAACATGAGGTTTTACTCGCAGCAATAAACAGCCAATATAAGGCGTAAATAACACTGCTACCAACCAAGATATTAATAACGCTAACGCATTTACAGAAAACATTGAGAAGGTATATTCACCCGCGTCTGATTTTGCGAGACCAATAGGCAGAAACCCCGCAGCAGTTATTAAGGTTCCTGTGAGCATAGGCATGGCTGTAGAGCTGTAGGCGAAAGTTGCCGCATCAAAACGCGAAAAGCCTTCTTCCATTTTTCGCACCATCATTTCTACAGCAATGATTGCATCATCCACTAATAAACCAAGCGCAACGATTAATGCACCCAACGAAATTTTATGTAGATTAATATCAAAGATATTCATAAACAAAAAAGTAATCGCTAACACCAAGGGAATGGTTAACCCCACCACCAAACCCGGGCGAAAATCAATATGAAAACCTTTCGCATCTTTATGAAATCCGAGCGCAATAAAACTCACTGCGAGTACAATAACGAGTGCTTCTACTAAGGTACCTAAAAATTCATTCACTGACTTGGCAACAGCTTTAGGCTGATCAGCTACCCGCTCTAACTCAATGCCAACAGGTAACTTTTGTTTAATATCGTTTGCGGTGCTCAGCAAGCTTTCACCCAAATCAATAATATTGCCGCCCTTCTGCATAGAAATCGCAAGGCCAATAACTTCTTTACCGTTGTACCGCATTTTGCTTTTGGGTGGGTCTACATATTCGCGTTTTATTTGCGCAAAATCCCCTAACCGAAAAGTAGTGCCATGCGCACGCAAGCTTAAATTTTCAATATCAACTAAGGATTTAAAGGCGCCAGTTACTCGCACTTGTACATTATCGGTGTCAGTGCTTAAAACCCCCGTAGACCCAACAGTATTTTGCACATTTATTTGGTGCACAATTTGTTCAAGTGATATACCCAGCTGTGCAAATTTTTTGTGCGAAAAAATAATATTAATTTTTTCGTCTTGCACGCCAAGCAATTCTACTTTTGCCACCAACGGCACACGCAATAATTGTTGGCGCACTAAATCGGCATAGTCTTTTAATTCAGCGTTAGTAAATCCGTCACCTGATAATGCAAAAATAGAACCGTATGTATCACCGAACTCATCATTAAAAAATGGACCTATTACACCTTGCGGTAAAGTCATTTTCATATCGCCAATTTTTTTGCGCACCTGATACCACGCCGCATTGGTATCCTTCGCCGACGTTGAACCAGCCAATTGCAAAATAATGGTAGTTTCACCAGGTTTTGAAAAACTACTAAGCTCATCAAGGTAGGGAGTTTCTTGAAGTGTTTCTTCCAATTTATCAGTAACTTGTTCGGCCACTTGCAATGCAGTTGCACCCGGCCATTTAACAATCACGACCATGGCACGAAAAGTAAATGGCGGATCTTCATCTTGCCCAAGCTTGGAAAAACTCATGATGCCGCCAATGAGTAACGCGGCCATTAAATAGCGGATAAGCGGAACGTGCTCCAAGGCCCACCGCGATAAATTCAGTGGCTCCTTCATTTTATTATTCCTGCATTTACTGCAGTATTTTTTACTGCAGTGTTTTTTACTGCGCTATTTTTAACTACTTCATTTTTAATTGCATTTTGGCTTTCTCCATTGGGTGGAGTTTTTACAGTTGATGTATTTGTTAATAAAGTTTGTGCCGTTAAATAAGGTTCGTGATTGGTTTCTTTTACTAACGCTTCTAAAACGGTCACCCGCTGCCCAGGCTTTAAAGAATGAACACCAGCCGTCACCACGGTTTGCCCAGCACTTACGCCCGACGTTAACAACAAATCATTTCCACTCACGCCGCCAATTTGAACCGGCACTAATTTCACAACACCATTTTCAACAATCCACACCGAAGTCACTCCTTTTTCCTGGAACAATGCAGTCAGAGGTACTTTCATAAATGCGCCCGGAGTATTCAAGGCGAATTGCACATTGGCAGTCATGCCCATTTTTACGCTGGCGCTTGTTTTAGGCGGGGGATTTACCATAGAAATTTTGGCGGTAAAGGTGCGAGTTGCTGGATCGGCAACGGGCGATAACTCACGAATTTTTCCCGTTATAAATTCCTGTGGATTGGCCCACAAATAAATTTTTACGCTGCTCGCTCGGCTGATGGTATCCACATTATTTTCAGGAATACCCACCACTACTTCCATTTCATCCAACTGCGCCACCTGAACTACTGTCATGCCGGGACTAACGACCTGGCCGACTTCTGCATGAATCGCCGTAACCACGCCACTGCTAGTGGCAACCAGATTGGCGTAACCGGCTTGATTAGATTGACTCTTAAAAAGTGCTTGGGCTTGTTGAAAATTACCTTGCGCTGTCGCTACCGCAGTTATTTTTGCATCAAGCATGGATTGGCTAATAGCATTGGTTTTACGTAAGTCCTGGTAGCGTTTTAGTTCATTGCTTGCCAACTCAACATTGGATTGTGCTGCCTTAAAATTGCCTTCAGCCTGCAATTGGGCCAAGCGTAAATCGGCGGGGTCGAGCTGCATCAGCACCTGGCCTACTTTCACTAGAGTACCCACATCCACTTTACGTGCACTGATTTTACCACTCACACGAAAACCAATGTGCGCTTCAACGCGCGGCTGCACATTACCTGCATACTCAGAAGTTACCTGCTGCTGATTGGGCGTCAGCTGAATGGCACGCACAGGGCGGATGTTTTCAGCTATCTCTGTTTTTTTGGCGCAGCCTGCCACGCCAAACACAAGCAAGCCTAGGGTAACAGGGGTGATGAATATCAGTGAAATTGAACGAAATATTTGTGGATGACGCATGATGAATTCCTACTCTTGAATTAAAACATCAGCTCGAATAAAACAGCAACCACGCCTGCGCGCAGCCTCAAAGCCAACCGACCGGTTTGTCTGGTCGAGAAAGATAGCAACAGACCAACCGGTCTGTCAAGGCGGAGCTAGGGAAACAACTTAGGTATTATTAACTCAGAAGTTGCAGAAATGCCTCTATGAAGACTGCCAGCGCAACTTTCTAGAAGACAATACTTACTGGAAAACAATAGTGACGATAAATTAAACACCTCGCCACAAGCAGCGAGGTATATTTTTGTTTCAAAAATCTATTCTGTGGCAAGCCGCGGGGAATTTAACCCTCGCTTGCGATTTAAGACAATTTAATTTTCAGATATTCATACAGGTGATTTAAAAAGCTCTGCTAGCCCAGCACCCATCATCCCCGCACCGCCCTGCGCCCAGCCACCATCGACCGGAATAATCGCGCCAGTAATGTAACTTGCATAATCAGATGCTAAAAACAAACAGGCGTTGGCAATATCGTCCGTTGAACCCATGCGTTCAAGTGGCACCGATTTTTTTACGGCTGCACGAATCGCATCTGTTGGTGCCAGACGTTTCATGCCTTCGGTATTATCAATGGGTCCCGGGATAATCGAATTAATACGCACGCCCTCGCTGCCCCACTCCACACATAAACAACGAGTGATCATATCCACACCCGCTTTTGCTGCACATACATGTGATTGCCCCACC
>JANPKH010000537.1:0-2485 GCA_031425935.1 Gammaproteobacteria bacterium
CTTTTCATGTTCCGATGGTCACACGAATCACCGTCTTCCCCATGGCTTCTTTGTCGGGATCATACCAGCCGGCCATTTTTATGGCGCAGCGGGAATTGGCGGGGGGAAACTAGGCTGGGGCAAGGTCTAGCTTACCGAGGAAGAAGAGGACGCGGGTGCGGAAGGACTGAAAGTTAGGGAGGCCCCGCGCGGCATGCTTGAGGCTTTGAATGATGGAGTTGATACCCTCGGCCGCGGCGTTGGTGATGGGATGCATGAGGTAGTTGAGGATTCCTTCGGCGTGCTTGTCGATCATGTCCGCCACTTTGCCCAGCGGCCCTAGCTCCGTAGCCCGGGCGGTTTCCACCCAGTCCCAGAGGAATTTCATCGCCCAGGCCAACGAAGTATAGCCCCAGAACCGGTCGAAGTTTTCCTTCAAGGCCCACGCGGTGCCGGTCTGGAGATCCTGGACCAGCAGGCTGCGGAACTCCGCCGCAGCCCGCTGCCGCAGGTCTTCATGCCGCCGCAACCAGAGGTATTTGGTGCCACTCAGGATGAGGTTCCCGGCGGCGCTGAGTTTGCGGTGTTCCTGCCGGCGGATTTTATCCACCGCCTCGTTGAGATGCTTTTTGATATGAAACTTGTCGAAGACGATGGCGGCCTCCGGGAGGGCTTCCTCCACTGCTCCCATGAAGGCGGGCCACATGTCCATGGCTACCGCCTGGATACTGCCAGTGCTGCCTTCGGGCAGTTGTCCCAGCAACTGCAGGGCCGCTTCCTTGGTGCGGTCCTCCACCAGATCAATGACGCAGCCGTTTTCCATGTCCGTCAGGATCGTAGCGTAGCGGTGTCCCTTGCGGACAGCCTTTTCATCGAAGCCCAGCAGAGTGGGCGGCTGGAGCTGGCGGCGCAGGAGACCCCGCTCCACCGCGCGGCGCATCACGCCATCGGCCGCATCCTCACTGATCCGGGCCAGGCGGGCTGCCCCGCGCACCGTGCGGCATTGCTGGAGCAGGCTGATCACATAAGCTTCGAAGCTCAAGGTAAAGCGACCGCGCGGAGCCGCCCATGGCACCCGGGCGGTCAAAGTGCGCCCGCTTTTGAGCAGCAGGCGCGGCACCTTGGCCATGATAATGGTTTCAAACTGGCAGGTGTCCAAATGCCGCCAAGTGCGTTCCTCCCAGTCCTTGATCTCGGCCCGCTCGTTGGTTTCGGGATCACCCCAGACTTCTCCGCGGGCGCATTCCACCCGGATCAGGACTTGTTTGGATTCACCATCAATGGTCACCTCGACCACCTTCCACGGGGACGCCAGATCCAGTGATTGCGCGTAGAATTCCTTCAGGCTAAGCTCTTTCATCTGGAAAACCTATTCAGAATTTCCAAAGGTCAATCCCCCCGCCAATTCCCGCTGCGCCAAAATAATGTGTTCCGTAAAATCCAAGCTTGAACATCGTACAGATTTCACCATGAACATCAACACTTTGATTTTCCTTTTGACGGTGGCCGTGATCGTCGCGGTCCCTTTGCACTCTTCTGCACAGACCGGCTCCGCAGGTTCTCTGTTTGGTGCTGCGCAGGAACTTCCGTTGTACGAGGGCGTGGCTCCAGGGTCGGAAAACTGGGACTATCCTGAGAATACCGTCCAAGGGAAGTCCGGTCCGCAGGTCAGGAATGTGGTGCGCCCGACCTTACTCTATTTCCCTGCGGCATACCCGGTGGGCACGGCGATGATCGTTGCGCCGGGAGGCGGCAACCGCTCGCTGATGATGAGTTATGAAGGTGTGGACATTGCCAAAAAACTCAACGAGGCGGGAGTGGACGCCTTCGTCCTGAAGTATCGGCTGAACCACACCGGGCCCGGTGCGGACAGCAGGGAGCCGGCAGCGACTGGACCGCAGGCTGGGCAAAATGTCCGTGAACTTTCCGGCTTTGATGGACGCCGGGCCGTGGGGTTGCTGCGTTCCCGGGCAGCTGAGTTCAAGCTTCAGCCTAACCGTATCGGCATGATCGGTTTTTCTGCCGCCGGCGGACCGATCCGTTCTGCGATGGATGGCCCGGCGGATTCCCGTCCCGATTTTGCGGCAGTGATCTATGCCACTGGGAAGAGTGAAACCGGCTGGCCCGTGCCTGCTGGCGCACCGCCCCTTTTTCTGGCGGTCTCAGCGGATGACCCGGCCTGGGAAAGCACCACGAGGACTTTCCTCGATTGGCGCAAAGCCAGCCTTCCGGTCGAGTTGCATATTTTTCAGATGGGTGCCCATGGTTTTGTTGACAAGGGAGGTGGAGCGGATCGTTTCATGGACCGCGTCACGGAATGGATGCAGGTCAATGGCTGGCTGACCATAGCCGCGGCGGAGGTCCCGAAGCTTGAGGAGAAGCCGGCCAATGCCGCAAAACCGACGACGGCGGGCGTGACCTATTTTGAGAAACACATCCGCCCGCTCCTCGCGGAAAATTGCTATTCCTGTCACTCTGCCGGGAAGAAGCAAAAAGGCGGGCTGCG